>JBOHCP010000158.1:0-9233 GCA_050698875.1 Streptosporangiaceae bacterium
GGAAGCTGAACAGGCCCGAGACCGCCGCGAGCCGCCGGTTGATCGTGGCCGGGGCGAACCCTGCCGCGCGGCCGCTGGCCAGCGAGATCACGTTGTCGTGCTGGCCGTCGCGGCGCTCAGCCCGGCACGCGGCCAGGTAGCGCAGCAGCGCGTCGGCGCCGACCGCGCTGAGGCCGGCGTCCTGTCCGGCCAGCCACCGGGCGAAGTGCAGCAGATCAAACGCATACGCGCGGACGCTGGCCGGCGAGTAGCGGCGGTCGGCCAGGTAAGCAAGGTAGTCGTTGCACAGCTGCAAGCCCGTGGCATCCCGCAGGCCCTCGATCCGCCAGCGCTCCCCGCTTCCCAGAACTCTCAAAGACTCCGCATCAGGCATGGAACACCAGTAACCCGATGTGACCCGTCCTGGTCAAGGCGACACGCCGGAACCAATCACTAGCTGGACTTTCTCCTAACGATCATCTCAAACACCGCTCAACACCGTCAGGTATTGGCCGGTTAAGGGGGGCGCATGCATTCGCATGACTCGCGCCGACGCAGCGCCGGTGAGCGTCTCGGCAAGCACGCCGCCGATGACAACGGCCCCGGCCGCCGGTACCGCCCACCGCCAGCGCGGGGACGTGAACTGGATCATAACTTCGTCCTTCAGTTGCGAACATCTGTGCTGTCCGCGGGATCGGTTGCTCATTGCTGGCGAGGCCCGACCCCGGTCGGCCGCTGCGGCGGGCCGGCGGCGGGAAGCGCACCGGGCTGCACGTGGAGGCGGGGCAGAATGCGGTCCAGCCAGGCGGGCAGCCACCAGTTGGCCCGTCCCAGGGCGTGCATCACCGTCGGTACCAGGACGGTGCGGATGAGGTAGGCATCGACGAAGATCGCGGCGGCGAAACCGAGGCCGATCTGCTGGATGGGCAGCTGGCCGCCGATGATGAACGAGGCGAACACCAGGATCATGATCAGTGAGGCGGCGGTGATGACCCGGCCGGTCTCGGCCTGGCCCCGGATCACCGCGCGCTTGTTGTCGCCGGTGAGCGTCCACTCCTCGTGCATGCGGCTGATGAGGAAGACCTCATAGTCGGTGGACAGGCCGAACAGGATGGCGAACATAATCGGCGGGATCCAGTTTGTCATCGGCGCTGCATGGCTGAACCCGAGCACCGATTTGCCCCAGCCGAACTGGAACGCGGCGGTCATCACGCCCAGCGCCACGCCGAAGGACAGCAGGTTCATGATCGCTGCGACCAGCGGGATGAGCAGGCTGCGGAAGACGATGGCGAGGAGCAGGAAGGCCAGTCCGACGACGATGGTCAGGAACAGGGGCAGTTTGGAGCTCAGATCCTGGGAGTAGTCCGCGTTGGCTGCCGTGGTGCCGCCAATGTGGATCGTCAGCGTGCTGCCGGCCTCCGCCTGGGGGACGCCGGCCCGCAGCCGGTCCAGCAGCGTGGAGGTCGCGGCGTCTTGTGGCCCGGTGGTCGGGTCGACCTCGGCGACCTCGGCCTTGCTGTCCGGGCTGAGCTGCGGTGGCACGATCCCGGCCACGCCCGGATAGCTGCGGGCCGAGGCAGTGAACGCGGCGAAGCGTGTCCGGTCGGCGGGGCTGTTGACCTGGCCGACCAGCACCAGGGGCCCATTGAAACCGGGGCCGAACCCATTCGCCAGCAGGTTGTAGGCCTGGTGGGTGGTCCAGGACGGCGGGTCGGTGCTGGCGTCCGGCGACCCGGTTTGCATGCTGAGGAGCGGAATAGCCAGGACGCCGATCACGGCCAGCGCGGCGACGGCGGGGACCAGTGGCCTGCGGCCGAGCTCCCCGGCCCAGCGCAGCCAGAAGGCTCCGGCCTGCTCGACCTGGCGCCCGTGCTGGGCGAGCCTTGTGCGCTCGGCTTTCCGCAGCACCTTGAGGCCGAGGAAGCCCAGCATGGCCGGCAGCAGGGTGAGCGACGCCAGCATGGTCAGGCCGACCACCAGCGAGACGTTCACCGCCACGCCGGGCAGGTGGGGTCCGGCAGGGCGAACAGCCCCAGCAGCGCCACACATACGGTCAGCCCGGCCAGCAGCACAGCGCGGCCGGAGGTGTTCAGCGCGGTGACGGCGGCATCCTCGGGACTCTGGCCGGCGAGCAGCTCGTTGCGGTGTCGGCTGACGACGAACAGCGCGTAGTCCACGCCCACGCCGAGCGCCACGAGGAAGGCGACCTCGGGCACCCAGCTTGCGATCGAGACGCCGTGCGTGAGGAAGTTGACGATGTAGCTGCCTGCAGCGATCCCCACCAGCGCCGAGATCACCGGAAGGAGCGCACCGTACACCGAGCGGCGGAACGCGAAGAACAACACGACCAGCGCGAGCACGATCCCCAGCAGCACGCTGGTGTAATCCGTGCCTGCCGGCATGACGTTCTCGACGTCCGCGCCGCCGAGCTGGACGTTCAGCAGCGAGCTGTCGGCGGACTTGGCTGTGGATATCAGCTTGTTGACGGCCGAGTTCGGGGGAGCCTGGGAGTTGAAGTTCACCGTGGCGAGGCCGATGGTGCCGTCCCGGCTGATCTGGCCATCAGGGCCGTAGACCGAGGTCACCGAGGTCACATCAGGGAGCCGGGCGGCCCGGGCGAGCATGGACGTGACCGCCGCCCGAGCGGCCGGCGAGAGCAGCGTGCCGTGCCTGGCTTGCACCACGATCTGGTCGCTGTCGCCTGCCTGGGCCGGAAAGTTCTTCGTCAGCACCTGCAGGGCCTTCGCCGAGTCGGTGCCAGGCAGCGAGTTGCCGTTAGAATACGCCGACCCGGTCAGCGAGCTGAGGCCGAAGATACCGATCAGGGCTATCACCCATGCCGCTATCACGGCCCTCCGGTGAACAAAGCACCAGCGCGCGAAACTAGACAACGTCTTATCCCCTCTGGGTGTTTCAGCTCATGGACTCGTTGCGTTTGCCATGCTGGGCGATTGACGCGCAGATGTCGTCGGGCCGGCAGCGGTTTCTGGCCTACGTCAGCGCGCGTAGAAAGGCGGCGGCGCGTACGCACAATGTGCAGGCGAGGATTCGCCGCTCGCGCGATGCGCCTGGTCAGATGGCTCGTTACGCTCGAACCGAGATGAAAGACCCTGCCGCTGCCCTCGCCGGATGGGTGTCCCGCGCGCCGTTGTGGCTGCGGGCGCTCAGCTTGCGCCGGGATCTCGCGCTGCCGTTGGTGGTGCTCGCGGTGCAGATCACCTGGACCGCGGTCGGCGGCTGGAAAATGCAGGTCTTCAGTCAGCCGCGCCCCCCCGGGGCGCTGGACTGGGTGCTGCTCGTGGCCGGCCCGGTGGCCCTGGTCGCGCGGCGCAGGCATCCGCTGGCAGTGCTATGGGTGAGCCTCGCCGCGACGTTCGCGTCGCCTTGGCTCGCTCACGCGAGCTTCGTGGTCGCGTTCTTCGTCGCGGCCATCAACGGGAAGCGCTACCCGGCCTGGACGGCGCTGGCAGTCGGCTTCGCCTGGACGATCTGGCTCGCCCCGGTCATCTACCGCCGCCCGATCCCGCCAGTGAACGACGCTGCTGCTCGCGGGGTGGACGGTGGCGCTTGCGATCGCAGCCGAGGCGACCCGGGTCCGGGCCGAGCGAGTTGCCGCGACCAGGGCTACCCATCAGGTCGAGCGGCGCCGTCGGCAGAGCGAGGAGCGGCTGCGGGTCGCGAGGGATCTGCACGACGTGATCGGTCACAACATCTCGCTCATCAACGTCCAGGCCAGCATGGGACTTGACCTCATGGACAGCCAGCCCGAACAGGCGCGCGCGGCGCTGAGCGCGATCAAGTCGGCGTCGAAGGAAGCACTCGAGGAACTCCGCACGATGCTGACGACGCTGCGCCAGGACGACGACGCGCCGCGCTCGCCCGCCCCCGGGCTCGACCGCCTCGCCGAGCTCATCGAGCTGACCAGGGCGGCGGGTGTCAGCGTCGAGATCGAGGTCGCCGGAAAGCCGCCGCCCTTGCCCGCCGCCGTGCAGCTAGCCGCGTACCGCATCATCCAGGAGTCGCTGACCAACGTCGCCCGCCACGCCGGGCGGGCCCGGGTCACGGTGCGAGTGACCTACGACGACGCCGGCGTGCACGTCGAGATCGACGACGACGGGCCAGCCAACTCCCGTGGGACCGGTGTGATCGGGACGGGGAGCGGGATCACCGGCATGCGGGAGCGTGCCACTGCCCTCGGGGGCGACCTGTCGGCTGGGTTCCGTCACGGCGGCGGGTTCCGGGTCAGTGCACACCTTCCGGCCAGGCCGGCGCTATGATCCGCGTCCTGATCGCCGATGACCAGAGCCTGGTCCGCGCCGGTTTCACGGCTCTGCTCGACGCCCGCGACGACATCGAGGTCGTCGGTGAGGCATCCGACGGGGACGGCGCCGTGGACCTGGCCCGGAAGCTGCGGCCCGACGTGATCCTCATGGACATCCGCATGCCGGGACTCGACGGGCTGGAAGCCACCCGCCAGATCACCGCCAACCCGGAACTCGCTGGCGTGCGCATCGTCATACTCACCACCTTCGGGCTCGACGAATACCTCTTCGACGCCCTGCGCTTCGGCGCGAGCGGCTTTCTGCTGAAGGACACCGAGCCGGCCGACCTGGCAACGGCAGTCCGGGTGGTGGCGCAAGGCGACTCTCTCATCTCTCCCAGCATGACCCGCAGGCTTGTCGCCGAGTTCGCCAGCCGGGCCAAGGAACCCCACCCGGCGACCGAACTCGATGCGATCACCCAGCGGGAGCGTGAGGTGATGGCACTGGTCGCCGACGGCCTCACCAACGACGAGATCGCCCGCAAGCTGTACATGAGCCCGGCCACGGTGCGCACCCATGTGAGCCACGCGATGACGAAGCTCGGCGTCCGGGACCGCGCGCAACTCGTCGTCCTTGCCTACGAAACAGGCCTAGTGCGTCCGAACTGGCATGCCTGACCCGCCCGGCCAGGCTCGGCTGAGGCCGGCGCATGGGTTTCCGTCGTACCGTGGAGATATCGCCTTAAGGAGCGGCGATGGCAGAGACACGCAGGAAGTTCGACGAGGACTTCAAAGTGGGCGCGCCCCGCTACGAGGCGGTCAAGGACGGTGGCGTCTCCCCATCGAGGGCTGCCTGGACTGCGGCAACGAGGCGTTCGTCCGTGGCGTCGAGGAGCTCGATGCTGCAAACGACCTAGCCGGCTGGGCGTGCTTCGCGTGCGGGTACGTTTGCATCGACGAGGACCTGGACGCTGTGCCCGGTGCGGGATCCTCACCCATCGCGAGGCCGACGGCGCCGCCGTGCGCGATTTCTGCACGGCTGACTACCTTGCCGGAAACTAGTCCGGGTGCTGGATCCGTGCTGACTCAACACTCCGTCACATGCCGTCTACCTGCGGAAACTGGCCGCTGCTCGGCGATCACCCAGATCTATGAGGGCACCAATCAGATCCAGCGCGTCGTCATGGCCCGCCAGCTGCTGAAGTAGCCGGGCGGCTGGCGTTTCCGCTGGACAGCGGCTAACTTTTGCGGTGGCGCGCAGTTCTTGGGGCCGCGCACTCACGGTCCTTGACCAGGCATTCCTCGATAGCGCAGCTTGAGCCGCGGTAATGACGGGTGCTGGTGATCAGAAGACGCCGAGCTCGTCCAGTTCGAGCAGCCGCGCGGCGCTGGATAGGCAGTCAGTCGCGACCTTGATGGCGTCGTTCGCCTCCTCGGCCGTGATGGGGTCGTGGCAGTGGGGGTCGGGGTATTCGGCCTGGTTGCGCCGTCTGCGCAAGCGGTCCAGGGAGGTAAGGCCGGGTACACCGGGGAACTGGGCGCCGATAGTGTCAACTACCACGATGTGCCGGCCCGCTGTGGTCGGCCGGAGTCCTTGGTGGGTCAGCAGGGCGGTGGCGCCCTTCCGCGCGGCGTCCTAAGCAGGGCTGAATGCGGCCTCCGAGCGCGGGCTCCGGGCGACGCTGGCAGCGGAGGTCCCGCCGACGGCGGACCAGTTCCTGACGGATGCGCTGGTGTGGTGTGACATGACGACAACACGCTCGGCCGGCCGACCGCCGCTCCGGATCGGGTGGCGGAGATCGTCGAACGTTACGGGCCCGCGAGCGTGGTCGGACGGTTCATCCGCTGGGGCACAGGAGATCTTCGCCGCGGTGGCGCGGGTGGAATCGGCGCTGTCGGCTCGCACGAGCTCGGGGGTTGCTAGCCGCGGATCTGGTATACAGCGCGGGCGGTGCCCCCGAGGATCGCAGCGCGCTCGGTGTCGCTGAGCTCGGAGGTGAGCGCTAGGGCGGCGGTCACGACCGCGTCGTAGCTGGCGCCGAGCGTGCAGACGGGCCAGTCGGAGCCGAACATGAGCCGGTCAGGACCGAAGCTGTCCAGGGCGAGATCGAGGTACGGGCTCAGGTGCATCGCCGGGCCATCCGGATCCGTGCGGGAGCCGGGATCGCCCGCTGGCGCGGGCACGCTGAAGATGCCGGACAGCTTGCACACCGTGTTGGGCAGCCTGGCCAATGCGACGAATGCGGCCGCCCAGGCCGGGTCGGGCCTCCGGCGGACCTCGACGTTGCCGAGGTGGTCGAGCACGAACCGGAGATCAGGAAGGCTGGCAGCGGCGCGGACCGCTGCGGGCAGCTGGCCGGGCCGCAGCACCACATCGAACGTGAGACCCGCGACCGCGAGAGCGGACAGGCCCTGCCGGATGTCGGCTCGGTCGAGCCAGCCGGGATCGGGCTCGGTCAGCAGGGGATGACGAATGCCGGCCAGGCGCTGACCGCCAGGCATGGCCGCGAGCTCGCTGATGGCATCGGTCACGGTCGGCGCCGCGAGATCGGTCCAGCCCACCGCGGCCGCGACGAGCGGCCCGGCGGCGAGGCTCAGCAGCTCGGGCGTCTCACCCGGCTCGCTGACGGTCTGCACCACGACGGTCGCGGTGACGCCGACGGCGGCGGCTTGCGGGATCAGTTCCGGCAGCAGGAAGCTTCGGCGCAGCGGCGCGAGCACGGAGTCGGTGTCCAGCCAGGGCTGCGGCCTGGCCGCGAGGTCCCAGACGTGGTGGTGTGCGTCGACAATCGAAGGCGCGGACGGCATCGTGGCTAGAGGCCGAGATCGTCCAGTTGCTTGTGCAGGTCGGCGCGCGGTCCGGCGGCAGCGCCCGATGCGCTGGTCTTGGCCATGGGCAGGGATGTCGTCGGGCCCGAAGCGCTGCTGGCCGCTGGCGCGAGCGGCGTGGCAGTCGGGCCGACCGCAGTCCGGCCGACCGCAACCCGGTCGCGGAAGATCCAGCCGCCGACAACGCCGGCGGCAA
Source organism: Streptosporangiaceae bacterium (assembly GCA_050698875.1). Lineage (GTDB taxonomy): Bacteria > Actinomycetota > Actinomycetes > Streptosporangiales > Streptosporangiaceae > JAJYUU01. The sequence goes on from JBOHCP010000158.1 coordinate 7,266, forward strand.
GCCCGCCGATGTGGGCCTGCCAGCCGATGCCCGCGTGCGGCAGCAGCACGGTGAACTGGTAGGCGAAGCAGAGTGCCATGACGGCACCGAGCAGGATGTCGATGCCGCGGCGATCGAAGAACCCGCGCACCAGGATGTAGCCGAGATAGCCGAAGACCACGCCGCTGGCACCGACGCCGATCGTGCCGGATGAGCCGCTGAACCACGCCGCCAGCCCGCTGACGATGATCACGAGCGCGGTGAGGCCAAGAAACCGGACCACGCCGCGGTAGGCGGCGAGGAAGCCGAAGATGAACAGCGGCCCCGAGTTGCTCTCTATGTGGGTCCAGCTGACATGCAGGAACGGCGCGGACAGGATGTCGGGCAAGCTGCCGACATCGCGTGGCCTGATTCCGTAGTCCCTCGTGATCTGGTAGAGGTCAGCCGCATTGACGAGCTGAATTATCCACAGGATGGCCAGGAAACCGACCATCACGAAGAGGGCCTTGCGAGCCTCGGCGAGCATGGATTCTGCGTCCCCGTCGCGCACTGACCAGGCTCGATGCCTCGCGCTCATGTATCACGTCCCGCCGTAATGGTGCCGCTGACTGTGAGCAAGGATGCCGCCTGCGGCTGAGAACAAGCTAGCCGCGGGCCGGCAGTGCGCGGAAGCTAACCACGCAGGCCGGGGTCAATATCGGCCATATCGCCCCTAACGTCCTGAGCTGCGTGGCGACCCACCGGTGCGCCGGCGTGTCGCCCACGAGCCGTAGCCGCCTGCTGACCACGGGTGAGGCCATTACTCTGCGTAACTAATACGGTACTTATTGCCAAACTGTGATCTGCGCAGCCCCAATTAACGGTTTCCCTTACCGCTTTTTCGGCGGAAACGCTTGGTCATCGCCGTCGGTTCTGGCAACGTTGTGCGGCGACGGTTCCGGCACCGAAATCGCGTCCTGACGCAGGCTCAGTACGCCGGCGACAGGCCGGCCGTCACGCGACTCGCTGCCCGTCACCGCAGCGGTCCGCGCGCCGGGCGACGTGCCCGGTGGCGCTTGGCCGACGGAAGGACCGCATTGTCACAGCAGCGGAGGCGGCCACCCGCCCGGCGCCCCAGGCGCAGGAGAGTGAGTGCCTTCCTGGCAACTGCGTCAGCGGCGACTGTGGCTGTGGTGGCCGCGGCCCTCGTGGTCATTACCGGCAGGCCGGGCTCATCGCCCGATCCGCTCGGCATGGCGCTCGCCCAGGTCTCAGCGGGCAAGGCTGGCGCGTCGCTGGAGCAGGCCCGCCAGCAGGTGATCCAGGAGGACGCGGCGACGGAGTCGTTCAGCGTCACGAGCGCGCCGAAGGTCAGCACCGTCCCGCCCGTCGGCGGGGGCACCAGCTCTGCGCCGTTCGTCTCGGCCCCGGCGCCAGATCCGTCGTCCGCCCAGGGCATCGCCTACAGCCTGCTCGGGTCGTACGGCTTCGGCACCGATCAGTGGGGCTGCCTCGACGACCTGTGGGCTCAGGAGAGCGGCTGGCGGTACAACGCGGAGAACGCCAGCGGGGCCTATGGCATCCCGCAGGCGCTACCCGGCTCCAAGATGGCCAGCGCCGGGCCCGACTGGCAGACAGACCCGACCACCCAGATCAAGTGGGGCCTCGGCTATATCAAGGGTCAGTACGGGACGCCCTGCAACGCCTGGGGGCACGAGGAGGCTGACGGCTGGTACTGAGCGAGCACGCTGAGGCAAACCCTCGGTTACGCGGCATGTGACCTAGCCCATGTGACTGTTTCCGGTGTTTCGGCGGCCAACTGCGGCCGGAAGCGGCAGTCTAGTCCGCGGATAGCACCCAGCGTGCGTTGCGGCTAGCAGCCGATCGGCTTGGCTACGGTCGTCAGCATCACCGCCTCGTCGCGACAGGACGGTCAGGCCCGCGTGGTCGAGGCGTGGCTGAACAGCCACCCGGCCTGGCCCACCCAGCCGGTCACCCTGGCCGTGACGG
>JBOHCP010000159.1:0-9213 GCA_050698875.1 Streptosporangiaceae bacterium
GCCCGCGCTCGCAGCGCCCGGGAACGACCTGCCGCCCTCGCCGCGCGATCCGCCGCGGCCCGCGCCGTCGCGGGCCATTGCCTGCCGCCGACCGACGCGCCGCGGAACTGTCGTATCGGTCACGTGCGGTCGCCCCTCCCCATGGGCCAGATGTGTGCCGACCGCATGGCGGCCGGTCCCGGCAGGCGTGTCGTGTCGTCCGCCGTCATGCCGCCGCCCTGATCCGCTCGGCCGCCCGCAGTCGGGCGGACGCGGCCCGCGGGTTCGCCGCGACTTCGTCCGCCCCGGGCCGCTCCGCGCCCCGCGTCAGCAGCCGCAACTGCGGGCGCGCCTGCGGCAACGGCACCGGCAGGCCGAGCGGCGTCGAGTCCGCCGACCTGGCGGTCAGTTCGCGCTTGACCAACCGGTCTTCGAGCGAGTGATAGGCGAGCGCGACGATCCGGCCGCCGACGGCGATCGCGTCAAGCGCAGCCGGCACCGCCCGGGTCAGCGCGTCCAGTTCGCCGTTCACCTCGATCCGCAGCGCCTGGAAGGTCCGCTTGGCCGGGTGTCCCCCCGACCTCCTGGCCGGCGCCGGGATGGCCGCCAGCACGATCTCGACGAGGCTGGCCGTGGTCCGCAGCGGCGCTATGGCGCGCTCCCGGACGACCGCGTCCGCGATGCGCCGCGCGTACCGCTCCTCGCCGTAGTCGCGCAGCACCCGGGCAAGCCGGTCCGCTGGATAGGTGTTCAGCACGTCGGCGGCGGTCAGCTCGCCCGTCTGGTCCATGCGCATGTCCAGCAGCGCGTCGCGGGAGTAGGCGAATCCGCGGCCGGGGTCGTCGAGTTGCGGCGAGGACACCCCGAGGTCGAACAGGACGCCCTGCACGGCGGGATGGCCAGCCTCGGCCAGGATGCGCGGCAGCTCGTCGTAGACGGCCTGGACCAGCACCACGCGTCGGCCAAATCCGGTCAGGGCGCGGCGGGACTCGGCGATCGCGGTGGCGTCGGTGTCGATGCCGATCAGGCTGAGACCGGGATGCGCTGCGAGCAGCGCGCGAGCGTGGCCAGCCCGGCCCACCGTGGCGTCCACGAGCACGGCGCCGGCCGGCTCGAGCGCAGGGCCGAGCAGCTGAGCAACCCGGTCGCGCATGACCGGCAGGTGACCCGACGCCGCCACTTCCATCACTCCCCTCCCGCCTGCTCGCTCGCCGTCCGTGCGCCCGCCCGCCTGCTGCCGCGATGCCCGGCCAGGTCCCCATCCGCGCCACTGCACTGACGGGTCACTTCCGCCTGACGCCGGGGAAGTGACGTCAGCCGGGCCTACGGCCCTCCAGCACGGGTGGAGACCTCGCCGGGCATCAGGCGCGCTGTCAGAGCACTCCTGGCAGAACCTCCTCAGTTGCGGCGGAGAACGCGGGCTCCTGTTGCTCCAGATAGCTGGCCCACGCGCTGGCAGCCCAGATCTCCAGCCTGGTATTGGCGCCGATCACCACGCAGTCGCGGTCGAGTCCCGCGTACTCCCGCAGGCCCGGCGGGACAGTAATCCTGCCCTGCCGGTCCAGTTCCTCGTCCGAGGCGCTGGCGAACAGCACCCGGCTGTAGTCCCTGACCGCCTTCGCGGTTACCGGCGCTGTGCGCAGCGCATCGGTGATCCGGCTGAACTCGCCGGCCGGGAAGACGTACAGGCAGCCGTCCTGACCCTTGGTCAGCACCAGACCCGCGGCCAGTTCCTCGCGGTACTTGGCGGGCAGGATCAGCCGGCCCTTGTCGTCGAGGCGCGGTGAGTGAGTGCCCAGGAACACCCGCCTCACCTCCCCGGTGGCCCCACATGATGCGCTGCTGGCTGGCCAACTGCCCCACAGGGCACCACTGTACTCCACTATCCTCCACCGTCAATGCACACCGAGGCCTGCTCGCGCCACACTCCCCCGCAACCCGGCCGTCCGCCAACCGCCGGCCGGCCACGGACCTGCGCAGCTGGTTCCGAAGAACTGCAGAATGGGGAATACACCTGAGGCCGTTGGGACAGCGGAATCGCCCGCCGCTCGCAGAGCACGTACTGTCGGATCGCATGGGCTAACTGGATTGGCGCCAGGAGGGCAACCTTGGTGACGGACACCGGCCAGCAGGCCGACCGAACGCTGGCTGAGCTCGTGCAGGTCGCCAGGCAGGTAAGCGACGCGGTGCAGACGGTGATCACCGGCAAGCCCGGCGCCGTGCGCCTTGCCCTGACGGTCCTGCTGGCCGAGGGTCACATCCTCATCGAGGACGTGCCGGGCGTGGGGAAGACGCAACTAGCCAAGGCACTCGCCAAGTCCGTCGACTGCTCGGTGCGTCGCGTGCAGTTCACCCCGGACCTGCTGCCCAGCGACATCACCGGGGTAAGCGCCTACAACCAGGAACTGCGCCAGTTCGAGTTCAAGCCCGGGCCAATATTCGCCAACGTTGTGCTCGGCGACGAGATCAACCGCGCATCGCCCAAGACGCAGTCCGCCATGCTCGAGTCCATGGAAGAGCGCCAGGTCACCGTCGACGGCAGCACCTACCAGCTCGACCGCCCGTTCATGGTGATCGCCACCCAGAACCCCATCGAGATGGAGGGCACCTATCCGCTTCCCGAGGCGCAGCGAGACAGGTTCATGGCTCGGATCGCGATCGGCTATCCGGCGCAGGACGCAGAGCTCGCGGTGCTGGACATCCACGGCTCGGACTCGCCACTTGACCCCCTCAAGCCGGTGGCGCACGCCAGCGACGTGCGAGCGCTCGTGGCTGCCGTGCGAGAGGTGCACGTGTCCGCCGCGGTCCGGCAGTACATCATCGACCTGGTGACCGCCACCAGGAACGCCACCGAACTACGCCTGGGTGCGTCGCCGCGGGCCGCACTGCACCTGCTGCGCGCGAGCAGGGCGCAGGCCGCGCTCGACGAGCGCGATTTCGTGTTGCCCGACGACATCCAGACGCTCGCGCTGCCGGTGCTCGCCCACCGCCTGCTGCCGAGCGCCGAGGCCATGGTCGGCCGCGACCTGCCAGAGCAGGTACTCGCCAACCTCATCCGCCGGCTGCCGCTGCCCGGCCGGTAAGCAGCCTAGACTCGGGGACTAGGGCCGCCGGAAGGACACGCCATGCGGACCTCGCTGCTCGCCGGGATGACCACCCGCGGCGTCTGGTTTCTGACGGCCGGGATTGTGGCTGCGCTCATCGGCTACCTGCTGGGCGAGCGCGGCCTGCTGTGCGTCGGCATCGGCTTGATCGCGCTGCCCCTGATTGCCGCCTTCGCCGCCCGCCGCGGCCACTACCGGCTTGCCACCTCGCGCAGTGTCATCCCGCCGCGCGTCCCGATCGGGCACACCGCCACGGTGACACTCCGGCTAGAGAACGTCTCCCGGGTGCCGACGGGGCTGCTGCTCGCCGAGGACACGGTGCCGTACGCGCTGGGCAGCAGAGCCCGCTACGTGCTGGACAAGATCGAGCGGCACGGCGTCCGTCAGCTCACCTACCCGCTCCGGTCTGACCTGCGGGGTAAGTTCCAGATCGGTCCCTTGCACCTGCGCGTCGCGGACTCTTTCGGGCTGGTGGAGCTCACCCGGTCGGCCACCGGACGGACGACATTCGTCGTGACGCCGCGCGTCGTCCAGCTGTCCCGGTCCGTCATCAGCCGCACCTGGGCAGGCGAGGGCGAGGGCCGGGCCCGGCTCACCTCCACCACCGGGGAGGATGACGTCATCCCTCGCGAGTACCGTGACGGCGATGAGCTGCGGCGCGTGCACTGGCGATCGACCGCCAGGTACGGAGAGCTGATGGTGCGCAGGGAAGAGCAGCGCTGGCGCAACCGGGCGACGATCTTCCTCGACACACGGTCCTTCTCCCACCTCGGCACCGGGCCCGCCTCCTCGTTCGAGGCGGCAGTGAGCGCGGCGGCTTCGGTCGGCGTGCATATCGCGCGGGAGGGCCTGACTACGCAGTTTGTCACCGACGGCGAGGCACTGCGACCCGGCCCGTTCTTCTCCGACGCGTTGCTGGATGCGCTCGCGGTGATTCGGCCGTCGAGCCGCCGCAATCTCGACATTGCCCTGGCTGAGCTCAGGACTGCCAGCGGGGTTATCGTCGCCATCGCGGGCCGGCTCACCGTGCGGGAGGCACGGCAGCTCGCCGCCTGCCGGACGGAGGGCAGCCAGGGCCTCGCGCTGCTGCTCGACGTGACGAGCTGGGCGGACGAACCGTATCGGGCCGGTCATGGCGACTCGCCGTCAGCCAGCGGTGCGCCCGCCGCAGCCGCGGCCGCCGCAGCCGCGGCCACCGCAGCCGCGGCCACCGAAGGCGCCGGCCAGGCTAACCGCCAGCAGGCCAACGGGCGCAGCGACGTCGATGGCCAGCCAGTCGCACCGCGCCAGGCCGAGACCGCGCCCGCTGAGGCAATCCTGCGCAACGCCGGCTGGCACGTCAGCGTCTGGGACACCGCTACGCCGCTGCCGGTCGCCTGGCAGCGACTCTCGCGGCCATCGACCGTGTTCGTGCGGCGCCGGAGCGCGGACGCCGTCGAGCCGGTGCCGGTCGGCGGGACAGGGGACGGGACGCCGGCATGAATCTGCGTATCCCCGTCACCGCGGCGGTCGCCGTCGTGCTCGCGTCGCTGTCGCTCAACGCCGTGGTGCAGGGTAATGGCTGGCTCGGCGGCGGCATCGGCGCGGTGATCGTGATTACCGGAGCTGGCCTCGCGTCCAGGATGCCGGGTCTAAGATTCGCAGTCACCGCCAGCGTCGTGGTCCTGATCGGCGTCGTCCCGCTGCTGTTCTGGCCGGGCTGGCCGGCGCTGGTCACCGGGCTCGCGGTCGTCGCGCTGACGGCGGCGAGCGCGACCGGCAACCGGCCGCTCCGCGGCTTCGCCGTCGTCGCTCTCTATCTGGCGGCGCTGCTCATCTATCTGAACTTGGCCTTTGCCGCCCGCCACTCCTACGGTCACGTGCTGCCCAGCCACGCGTCGCTCGATTATCTCGGCCAGCTCGTCCGGAACGCCTTCCACCAGTTCCACAACTCGCCGCCGGTGGCTGACACCACAGGCGTGAGCCTCGTCGGGACCGCCGGTATTGGCCTGGTGGCGATCATGGTGGATGTCCTGGCTGTCCGCATGCGGCGGCCCGCCATCGCCGGGCTGCCGCTGCTTGTGCTGTTCAGCGTGCCAGTCGCCAGCAATCTCAAGACCTTCGGGCCCCTGCAGGTGCTCACCTTCGCCGCCGGGATGGCCGGGTACCTCACCCTGCTGTCCACCGCCGGGCGGGAGCGGCTGCGGATGTGGGGACACCTCGTCACGTTCAAGTACGTCCAGCCTCCCGACGAAGCGGGCAGCGGGCCCGACACCAAGCAGCTCGCCGCGTCTGGCCGCCGGGTTGGGCTGGCTGCCGTGTGCCTCGCCGTGATCATCCCGCTCGTGCTGCCAACCATGCATGCCCACGACGTATTCGCCACGACACCGGCCGGCAGCGGCCGGGGTGCCGCCGGCGGCAGTAACGGCAGCAGTTCGAGCGCCCAGCTGGATGCCCTGCTGCAGGTTCAGCAGCAGCTCAAGGAAAAGACGCCGCAGCCGGTGCTGACCTACACCACTACGGCGGCCGCACCCGGCGACGAGTACTTCCAGCAGTACGTGCTCAACTACAGCGCGCGCGCGGACAACTGGCTGCCGCAGTTCACCGGAGGCGCGGCCGGCCTGCGAGTTCCGGTCGGCGGCAAGCTGCCGTACGCGCCGCCGGGTCAGCTGCCCAGCACCCCGGTCGGCGCGGTCGTGACCACGGTCACGCTGAACAAGAACCAGAGCTCGTCCGGCGTGGCGGGGTTCCTGCCCGTCCCGTATGCGCCGGTGAAGCTCGCGGCGGTCGGCCCCGGCTGGGCCGAGCTGCCGGGCTCGCTCATGCTGTTCAACTCGGCTGAGGCGCTGGGCGGGATGCGCTACACCGTCACGAGCAACGTGCCGGAGCCCACGCCGGCCCAAATCGAGAACCCCCCAGTCGGGATTCCCACCTCGATCGTGACCGAGTACGGCGCCTACAGCGGACCAGACACCGCGCGGCTGGCTGCCATCGCGCATGCGCACACCCTCGGCGCGACCACCGAACTGCAGGAGGCGCTGGACTTGCAGTCCTGGTTCACCTCCAGAGGTTTCCGCTACAGCCTCAAGCCGAACCTGCCGTCCTCGCACTGGCTGCTGACGTTCCTGACCTCAGACCGGCGAGGCTACTGCCAGCAATTTGCCTGGGCGTTCGCCATCCTGGCGAGGCTCGTGGGCATACCGTCCCGGGTAGCCATCGGGTACACCGGCGGCTCGCAGGGCCCGCACGGCAGCTGGCAGGTCACGACGGCGGACGCGCATGCCTGGCCCGAGCTGTACTTTCCCGGCGAAGGCTGGCTCAGATTCGAGCCCACCCCACACGGCGCGGCAGGTCAGGGCACCGCGATCGCGCCCCCGTACGCGAGCGGCTCGGCGGGCAGCGGGCTGCCGTCGACGGGCTCCGGCGGCACGAAAGGGCTCGGCGGCTCAACCGGAGCCGGACGTGCGGCCAATCAGCCTGGCCTTAACCGCTTCGCTCACAACCAGTCAGGCGGCGCGGGGGCGCTGGCCACGGTCCGCGGCTCTGGCCTTTGGGTCGTAGTCGGCGTCGCCGCCCTGACCCTGCTGCTGATTGGCTGGCCAGGGGTGACCCGCAGGCTGATCCGGAGGCGCCGCTGGCTGTCTGCCTCGGGCGACGCCGCGATCGCCACCGCCGCGTGGCGCGAACTGACCGACGACCTCGCCGACTTCGGCCTCAGCCGGCCCCCTGGCGAGACTCCGCGCGCCATGGCCAGGCGGATCCGCCGTGAGGCCGGCCTGGACCCGGCGGCTGCCGAGGCGCTCGGCCGGATCGTCGCCGCAGTCGAGCGGGCTCAGTACGCCAGGCTCGCCGGGCCTGCGTCCGGCCTGGCCGCGGACGTGCTGGCGGTCCGCCGTGCGCTGGCGGCGGCGGTGCCGGCCCGCCAGCGCATCCGCGCCCGGCTGTGGCCGGCGTCCACCCTCAGGGCCGCGCAGCGCGTGCTGCAGCGCGCCGGCGACACGCTGAGCTGGCTGGATACCTCGCTGCCGGCACTGCGGCGGCAGCTGGGCAGAAGAGAGCAGCAGTCGACTAGCTGACCGACCCGGCCCCTGGCAGCGGAGTGCCGCAGCCTATCGGTTGTTGCCTTCCTGGCGGCGGCGCCAGCGCTCCTCAAGCCGTTCCATCAGCCCCGAGCTCGCCTCCTGCCTGGCCGGCCGGCTCCGCCGCCGACGGCGTCGGCTGTGCTCGCGCTCGGTGACGACCATCGCGGCCATCCGCCGGTAGCTTGCGATGGCCCAGGCGCTGCTCAGCAGCATGACCACGAAGCCCGCCGCCGACAGCCAGGCATATTTCAGGAACAAGCCGGCCACCAGGGCAGCGACGCCAATCAGGAACCCGAGTGACGCCTCCAGAACCCTGCGCCGGTAGTGAACTCTGGGGTCCTTGGCCCGCATGACCCTGGCCAGGCGCGGATGATCGGCAAAGAGCGCCTGCTCAATCTGCTCGAGCTGGCGCTGCTCGTGCTCAGAGAGCGGCACTGTGCCTCCCATCGACCTCGGCCGAATGCTTTCCGCATCACGGCCGTTGCTTTACGCCCAGAATACGAGCGCCGGGGTGCGCTGTGGAAGGGTACACGTCAGCGGGTACCGATCGGTCGCGCTCAGCCGCGCGACGCCGCCGGCGGCCCAGGTCAGCGAGAGCCCCGGCTGGCCTCACCGGTCTCGATGAGGGCGGCCGGACGGACCGCGTCCGGGCCGAACCGGCCGCTGATCCGGTCGAGGGCCGACTCGGCGTCACGCCAGGCCGTGCCGCCGCCCTCCCCCAGGCTGAGCTGGGTCGCCGCGGCCGCCGCCGGTACCAGGCCGGTCGCGCGAACTCCCACAAGCCGCAGCCGAGCCCGCCCGCTGAGGCCAGAGGCAGCGTAGAGCGAGCACGCCGTGGCATAGATCTGCTGTGTCTCGCCGGTCGCCGCCGCAAGCGTTCTGGAGCGCGTGATGGTCGTGAAGTCTGACGTGCGGAGCTTAATCGTGATTGTCCGGGCGGCGTAACCCCCGGACCGCAACGCTCTGGCCGTCCGCCGGGACATCCGCAGCAATTCTCGCCGTACTGCCGCCGCATCGCTGATGTCGACCTCGAACGTCTCCTCGGCGCCGACGCTCTTCTCCCGCACCGCTGACTCCACCGGCCGCTCGTCACGACCATCCGCCAGGGCATGCAGGTGAGCCGCGGTCGCCTTGCCGAGGTCACGCTCCAGCACCGTGAGCGGGGCGCCCGCGATGTCCCCCACGGTCAGCAGCCCGAGCCGGGCCAGGGCCTGTCGCGTCTTCTCGCCGACCCCCCACAGCGCGGAGACCGGCAGGGGGTGCAGGAAGTCCACCGCGCGGCCGACCGGGATCACCAGCAGCCCGTCCGGCTTGCAGGATACGGACGCGAGCTTCGCGAGGAATTTGTTGGCGGCAATTCCCACCGAGCAGGTAATCTGCTGCTGCGCCGCCACCTGGGCACGGATCCGGCGCCCGATCGTTTCCGGCGAGCCGAGCAGCCGGATGGCGCCGGATACATCGAGGAACGCCTCGTCGAGCGAGATCGGCTCCACCAGCGGGGTCACGGCCCGGAAGATCGCCATGACCTCCCTGGATACCGCGCTGTACACGCCGTGGCGCGGCGGAATGACCGTGGCCTGCGGGCACACCCTGCGGGCCCGCGACATCGGCATCGCCGACCTGACCCCGAAGGCACGGGCCCGATACGTGGCCGAGAGCACGACGCTGCGGCCCGACAGCCCCCCGACGATCACCGGCCGCCCGGCCAGGTCGGGCCGGTCCCTGACCTCCACGCTGGCGTAGAACGCGTCCATGTCGACGTGCAGGATGTGGCAGCCGACATCGTCGGCGACCTCAGCGAGCGCGGGCGGCATATCGGGCGGTACTGGCCCAGGGCCGCGCTCCCCCGGTCCGCCCATCTGTCACCGCCAGGAATCCGCGCTGCGCTCTGACTGCGACTGTAGTGCCCGGCACCGACAAAGAGCCGCGCGCCGACGCTGGCCGGGTGCACGACAGCTTTGTTGGAGATGATCTTGCCCGAGCCTGGTGACCTTCGGGTCTGAGTCGCGGTGTCTGTCAGATGGCTGCCCGAAGCCCGGCGAAGCGGCTAGTGGCAGCTGGCCAGAGCT
>JBOHCP010000160.1:0-9205 GCA_050698875.1 Streptosporangiaceae bacterium
GCGCCGGCCGGCCAGGGGGAGGCGCCATGATCGAGGTAGCGGACCTGACCGTCCGGTTTGGCGGCGTCACGTCGCTGAACCAGATGAGCGTCACCTTCGAGTCAGGCACCTGCGGGCTGATCGGCCCCAACGGAGCAGGGAAGACCACTTTCTTCAACGTGCTGAGCGGATTCGTGCGGCCGGCGAGCGGGTCGGTCCGGGCGTTCGGCGACGACCTGCTCGCAATCGTCCACTACCGGCGCGCCCGCTGGGGGCTGCGCCGGACCTTCCAGACCGAGCAGGCGATCGAGGAACTGTCGGTCTACGACAATGTGGCGCTCGTGCACGAGCACTCGGGGCAGTCCGGCCGGTCACGTCGCGCTGACGTGCTCGACGCGATCACGTTCGCCGGGCTGGACGTAGACCCGCAGGCCAAGGTCGGCGGCCTCGGGGCCGGCCAGCGGCGGCTGGTGGAGGTCGCCAGGGCGGTCGTCGGGCGGCCGAAGCTGGTACTCCTCGATGAGCCGGCCGCGGGCCTGCCGGACACCGAGACCAGCGGGCTCGCCGAGGTAATCCGGCAGATCCCGGCCCGGACCGGCGCGCTGACGATCCTGGTGGATCATGACATGAGCCTGGTGTCCGCCTGCTGCGAGACGACCGCCGTGCTGGACTTCGGCGTGCTGATCGCGGCTGGCCCGACCGCGCAGGTACTGCGGGACGAGCGCGTCATGCGGGCATACCTCGGAACGGCGGAAGTCGCGTGAGCGAGCCGACGGACGGGAACGGGGCCCTGGCGCTACGCGGCCTCACGGTCGAACGCGGCCGCCGGGCCGTGGTCAGGGACGTCTCGCTCGACATCCCGGCCGGCGACGTCACCGCGCTGCTCGGCCCCAACGGGGCTGGCAAGTCGTCCCTGGTGCTCGCGGTCGGCGGCGTGCTCCGGCCGCAGGCCGGCTCGGTCCGGATCGACGGCCGCGAGCTGGCCCGGCAGCGTCCTGAGCTCATCAGGCGCGCAGGCGTGGCGATCGTGCCTGAGGGCCGCAGGCTGCTGCCCGACCTGACCGTCGAGGACAACATCAAGGTCGCCGCCTACTCGCTGTCGGGCGAGGCGGCCAGGTCCGGGCGCGGCCGGGTGCTTGAGCTGTTTCCCGAGCTGTCCCGGCGGCTGTCCGCGCCCGCCCGCGCGCTGTCGGGCGGCGAGCAGCAGATGCTCGTGCTGGCGCAGGCGCTCATCTCCTCGCCGCGGTACCTGCTCATCGACGAGCTGTCGCTCGGGCTCGCGCCGGTGATCATCAACCGGCTGGTGCCGACCATCCGCGCCGTCGCGGCGGACGGCATCGGCGTGCTGCTGATCGAGCAGTTCACCGCGCTTGCGCTCAGCCTCGCGACCAGGGCCTACATCCTGGAGGGCGGCAGGATCCGGTTCTCCGGCGCCGCGAGCGAACTGCGCGACCAGCCGGAACTGCTGCGCTCGGCCTACCTGCTGCGCGGCAGCGCGGAGTCCCCCGCGGTCGAGTGATCGCGACCAGCTCGCCGCCTGTGCTGCCACACAACGCAGGAATTCTGCCGCCTGGCGGCAACGACTGCCCTGCGGGCAGCACTTCTGCGGTAACCTGCTCTGGAGGAATACGCACAGGCGCGCGGACTTTGTGTCCTGACACAGGACGAGTCGGGAAGCGCACGGCAGCTCGGCGGTGGCGGTCTAGGGTTATGTCTCGGGTGGACACCTCACAGGTGGCTCGCCAGCCTTCGGTGATGCTGGACGAGCGGGCCGTCCAGCGCGAGAACGCGCTGCTGCGCGAGCTGGTGACGGTGTACCAGCACCTCACCGGTCTCACCCTGCAGGACGCGGACGTGTCCACGGTCCTCCAGCTGCTCGCCACCCGCACCGCCGCGACCGTCGCCGTCGTCAGCCGCGGCCTCGAGGTGCTCGCCGCGGCCGGCCCCGACCTGTCCGAGGATGAGGTGGCGGGGACCGTCAGGGACTACGTCGCCGCCAGGCGGCTCGGCACCGTGCTCAACAGCACCGCGCAGACGCGCCGGTCGCTCCGGCTGCCCGACACCGCAGACTCGGCAGGCGTCATCGTCGCGCCCATCCTCGTGGGCGACGACGTCCCGGCCTACCTGCTCACTTTCAGCAAGGCGGGCGCCGACGGCGCCGACATGAGCCTGCTGGTGACCGAGCACGCGGCGACCATCTGCGGGGTGATCCTCGGCCGGGAGCGGGTCGTCGCCGCATCCGCCCGGCAGGTGCGAGACGACCTGGTAGAGGGGCTGCTGCTCGGGGCGGGCCACGGCAACGGAGAGGTCGGCCGGTGGGCTCGCCACCTCGGCTATGACGCCAGCCGCGAGCACCGCATCCTGGCGGTGGCCATCGAGACGACCGGATCCGCGGGCGCCTCAGGCAGCGCCGCCGCGCTGTGGAAGCGGGTGGCGACCGCGATCGACCATTTCTTCGCCTCGCGGATGCCAGGCGCGATCATCGCCATCCGCGAGGGCGAGGTGGTGATCGTCGTCCCCGACCCCGACGGCCCGGCCGGGGCCTTCGGGGGGTCGCCCCGAAGGGTCAGCGCCGCGGCGAGCGCCGGAACGTCGGCATCCCGGGGCAGCCAGCCGCCGCCCAGCACCGAGGCCAGCCGGCTGAGCGCCGCCTGCCTGGCCCGGATGCGGGACCTCTTCCCGGAAGCCGTCGTCACCATCGGCATCGGCGGGTCGTGCCGGGACCCGGCCGAGATCGCCCGTTCATACGGACAGGCCCGGCGGACCATCGACGCCGTCGTGCGGCTCGGACGGCAGGGCCAGGCGGTGGCGTTCGCGGATCTCGGCATCCACCGGCTGCTGCTTCAGGTGCCCGACCTGGCCGAGCTGAAGTCATTCGCGACCGAGATACTCGGCGAGCTCGACCGGCAGGATCCGCAGCGCGGTGCCGAGCTGCTGGCGACGCTGGCCTGCTACTTCCGGGAGAACAACAGCCCGCAGCGGACAGCGCAGAGCCTGCACGTCCATCCCAACACCGTCGCCTACCGGATCAGGCGGGTGCAGGACATCACCGGCCTGCGGCTCGACACCTACCGCGACCGGCTGATGGCTCAGGTCGCGATCGAGATAGTGGCCGCGACAGAGGGCGGGATGGACGTGCTGCACGCTCCGGAGCGGATGCCGCGATGAGCGGCCCGGACCGGGCGACAGCCTCCGACCTGCTGACAGCCCTGCACCAGCGCGTCCTCATCTGCGACGGCGCGATGGGAACCATGCTGCACGCCGCGGGCAACTCGCTGGATCGCGCGCTGACCGAGCTCAACCTGTCCAACCCCGGCCTGGTCAGCACGATTCACGACAGCTACCTCAGCGCGGGCGCCGATGTGATACTCACCAACACCTTCGGCGCCAGCCGGCTGCGGCTGGCCGACCAGGGCTTCGGTGACCTGGTCGCCGAGATCAATCAGGCCGGCGCGGAGCTCGCCAGGCACGCGCGGGACGCGGCCGGCCGGCCCGTGTTCGTGGCCGGGTCGGTAGGCCCGGCCGTGACCCCGCGCCTGCGCCGCCGGGTGGAGCGGGCGGAGCGGGTCGAGGCGCTGCGGGAGCAGATCGAGGTGCTCGACCGCAGCGGCGTCGACGCGATCATCCTGGAGACGTTCGGGTATCTGGAGGAGCTGGCCGAGGCCGTGGCCGTAGTGGCCGAGATCTCCGCGCTGCCCATCATCGCGCAGGCGACGTTCGCCACCGACGGCCGCACGCTCGGCGGCGAGAGTCCGCGTGAGGTGGCCGAGCTGCTCAGCGGCCTGCCGATCGCGATGCTAGGAACCAATTGCATCCTCGGCCCGCAGGGCGTGCTGTCGATCATCGAGGCGCTGGTGCCGCACACGCCGCTGCCAGTCAGCGCGCAGCCCAACGCGGGCCTCCCCCGGCGCGTCAGCGGCCGCCGGTTCGAGTACAGCGCCGACGACGAGTACTTCGCCCGGTACGCGCGGCGGCTCGTCGAGGCCGGAGTGACCCTCGTGGGCGGCTGCTGCGGCACCACCCCGGCCCAGATCCAGGCGGCTGCCGCCGAGGTCGGTGGCATGGTGCCGGTGCCCGCCCAGCGAGCCGCGCGCCCGCCCGCTTCCCGCGCCGAGCCGCCGGTCACGCTATCGCCGGGTGGCGGGCTCAGCGGGCATCTCGCGGCCGGCACGTTCGCGGTCGCCGCCATGCTGACGGCGCCGCTCGGCGGCACCGCGGACGAGGCTGCCGAGCAGGCCGCGCGGCTGCGCGAGCGCGGCATCGACACCTTCTTCCTCGCCTCGCGGCCGAGCCCGCGCGCTCAACTGAGCACCATCGACCTGGCGTTCCAGCTGCAGCAGCGGGTGGAGGCGGACGCGATCGCCACGGTGACGACCTGGGACAAGACGATCATGGCGCTGCAGGCGGACCTGCTCGGCGCCAACGCCCTCGGCATCAGGAACATCGTCTGCGAGACCGGGAACCCGCCACTGCTCGGCGACTACCCGAACGTGGACGGCATCTGGGACGTCGACTCGGTCGGGCTGGTCGAGCTGGTGGCCGGGCTGAACAAGGGCATCGACTGCAACGGCCTGCCGCTCGCGACGCGGACCGCGTTCCTGGCCGGCGCGCGGTTCAACCCGGGTGCGGACGACATCGACGCCGAGATCGCCCGGACGCTGCGCAAGGTCAGGGCGGGCGCGCAGTTCCTCGTCAGCCGCCCGGTCCACGAGCTGGATGGGCTGCGCCAGGTCCTGGCCGGACTCGCCGGGTCCGACGTCCCAGTCCTGATCTCGGTCGTGCCACTGCGCAGCTTCGAGCAAGCCGACTACCTGAGCCACGAGGTGCCCGACGTCAGAATTCCCGCGGCCGCGCTCACCGCCCTTGCGCAGGCCGGCCCGCACGCGGGGCGGACCGGCGTGGACATGGCGGCCGAGTTGCTGGCGGCGGCGGGTCCGCTCGTGCAGGGCGCCGTCCTTGGGTTGCCGGCCGACGACCCGGCCGCGGTCGACGTGCTGCTCGGCGCCCTCCCTTAGCGGGCTCAGCTGGCGCTGGTCTGGAAGATAGGCCAGCCGATCTCGGTGCGCCAGGCTGACTGGTCGGGTGTGTCGGTGCGCCCAGTCAGGTAGTACTCGCGGATCGGCCCGTCTACGGCCAGCGCGTGCTGGGCGACATGGGTCGCCAGCGCGCCGCAGTGCGGTCGGCGCCGTCGCGTGGTCCGCAGTGCATCATGATCGCCAGCTCGGCAGGCGGCACATCGGCGGGTTCGACGCGGCTGACCCGGCGGATCTGCCCGGCGCGGGGGACGAACAGGATCTCCTGCCCTCGCTCGCTGGTGAACCGGTCGGTGGCGCAGATGGCATCCGGTGGTCCGCACGCGGGGACTGCCTGCGCGGTGATGGTGCCACGCAGCTCTCGATCGCTCCGGGGTACCAGGCGCCGACGTCCTCGATCTCGATGACCTCGACGTCCGTAGTTCGAGCAGCCAGACCCAAGGTAATGGCGCAGCGTCTTGATGCTCATCATGGCCGTTCGCCGAGGACGCCTACGTCAACGACAATCGCCGCGAGTTCGTCGGCGTCGATGCGAGTCACTGGCATCTCGGCATCTCGCCCAGAACCCAAGCGGAGCAAGTAGTTATGCGAGTGCGGGCCCAGCTATGAAATGGGCGCTGCGGCCGCTCCCCGGGCCGCGGAGTAGAAGTCCAGCTTGTTCCAGTCGCTCCAGCTGACCGCGAGCACCCGCATATGTGAGCCCAGTAAGGTTCACGTGATCACCGGATGTGTAGCGGTCATGGTCGGCCAGCCAATCGCGGGCGATCGTCGCTGCTACGTTGACGTCGGGCCTGATATATGTCAGCACCCCTCGCCGGTGAAGATCCTGATAAGGCGTTCTCCGCCTGGCCGCGGACACCGCTTCCCAGGTCAGCGTCCATACGTCCTTGTACCTGAAGAGCAGGGGGTCGGTACCGGTCAGGCAGTCCGCGGCTGTCTCCAAGGCTTCTTCGACCTCCGGAATCTTGCGTTGCAGGATGCCCGTCAGCCTGCTCGCCGTGACAAATGGATAATGCAGCAAAGTATAGATAATCAGCGCGACACGGACGTCCCGCTGACGCAGTTCCGGCCGGACTGTCGATATCAGATTTACCACCGGCACTACCGGAGGGCCGCCCACGAGTCTCGTGCGCACCCTCGGCCCCGGCTCCTCTACGATCATTGGCGGCCGATGCCCAAGCACGACCATGTCCCGGTACATCCGGTCCACGCCCAGGCCTTGCTTTTCTACCAGGTGCAGAGCCCGGCAGAGGTCCGCCAGTGCCGGGTACCGGGCGTGCCGCTGCGTCAGCACGTTTTCTGCGGTAACCCCCCCGGTGAAGCCGCCGGGACTTACGACCTGCAGGGCCGAATCCTCCTCTATCCAGGTGACCTGCACCGGATCGTGCTGCATCCAGTCCCTGTGTACTACCCCGTTGAGTACGGCTTCGCGGACCGCGCCCGGCGGAAGCCTTCGCACCGACGGCTGGGCAAAGCCCGGGTCCGCCGTGACGCGCAGCGAGGTGTTCAGGGTGTCCAGCCGGTCGTCGACGTCGGCGATCTGCTCCAGCAGGCTGAGCCCTGCCAGATTCCGGGGAGCGGAAAGCAGTTCACCTCCTTCGACGTCCAAGACGGAAAGGGCGATGTGGGTGCGACCGGAGGAGCAGAACATCAGTGCACCAGCGGTGCTCAGCCGACCATCGGGGTAGAACACGCCCAGAGCAGTGAGCAACTCTCGCGGACTTTGCCCGCCGATATCGGTGCTGGCTGCGTCCGTTCCCCTCTCCCTGGCCCAGGACGCCATGTAGCGCCGGGCGATTACCAGTGCCCCAGGGGCTACATCCGACTCGGTACGCCGCGTGGCCACGGCCATCTGATCGTAGCCCGCGTGACGTTGTCGGTTCAGCCACCACTCGGCGCGGTCCACCGGGGTGCAGTGCCCGCCCGTACGCCACCGGATGCGCCCGCTGACATCCTCTACCGGTTCGCTGGCTTGGGCGACGTAGAGCACCAGGAGGCGTATTCCCTGGACAGCTCTTTCCTTTACCGCCGGCGCGACACCGACGTACTCATAGACACGGTGGCGAAGCCAGTCCGCGTCCAAAGCCGCGCCAAGCAGGCGGCCGCTCCGGTCTTCAACCCCAACGACGATTGCGCCACCGCCTGGAGTGTTCGCCATGCAGGCGACTTCGTTGGCCAGGTGCCGGGCCGCCTCTTGATTGTGCGCGTCGCCCACGTTGAGAGTGCCGCCTGGCCCGCGCCGCCCGGCCTCCTCCTTCAAGTCGATGTGCTGCCTTTCAATGCGGTCGGGCAGCGCGCCGGCCCCGAGCTTTGCGAGCGTGCTATCGACTAGGGTTTCCAGCCTCACGCGAGCCTCGATCTGATCGGCTCCAGGACTAAAACCCGACACCGGGACCCCTTCCCACGATTACTATCAGATTAGCTGTTACGTAATCTGATAGCAATCGCGAACTTGCTTGGTTGCTTTCTCAAACGTGGAGGGGACCGTCGGCGCGGCACCTGACCGACGCGGTGCCGCCAACTCACTGGCGGGACACGTGAGTACAAGCAAGATCCCGCAGGCCTACCTCGCCCGGTACGGGCGGGCCTGCCCGGTGCTGCTGTTCGCCTTCCCCGGCCCGCGGCGCGAGCAGTCCGCCGGGGGCGCTGCCGGGCCTGCCACGTCAGCCAGGTGCTGCTGCCGGCCTGGTGCGCGCCGCGCGGGCGCATGGCATCGAGGTGATCGGCACCGCCGCGGCCGGCGCGCTGGCCGGCCGCGGGCACCGGGTGATCGCCGCTGAGCTGGGCGTCCCGGCCGGCACGGTGCGCGGCTGGCTGCGCCGCCTGCGGTCGAGGGCTGAGCAGCTGCGCTGCCACGCGATGCGCGAGCTGGCCGCCATCGGCGCATCGGGCGTCCTGCCCGGCCCGGCCGCCTCGCCGCTGGGCGATGCGCTCAACGCGCTGGCCGCCGCCGTGCACGCCGCCCGGCGCAAGACCGGCTGGGGGCCGGAGCTGGGCTGGCCGCTGGCCGGCCGGCTGGGCCTGTCCCGCTACCTGGCGCCCGCCCGCGCCGGGTGATCATTTCCGCCCGTCCCGGGCATCGTCATGCCCGCGGCCGGGCCGCGACGCTCCCGGTGACCACCACGACGCCGTCGTGACCGCGCCCGGCGACAGCGTGGCCATGAAGCCGCCAGCATGACCACAAACCAGCGACCAGGCGCCCGGAATGCACGGTTCCACATGGCCACGGCGAGCGGCGGCTACGTGGACATCCTGAGCGTCGGCGAACACCCAACCCGTCCGGTCGCAAGCCGCACCCACCGCATGTCAGTGTCACCGCTGCGCGAAGCGCTCGGCGCATCGCGGCTCCGCAGGTGAGGAACTGGACGCATACATCGCGGAGCTGACCGAGCACGCTCCGCCGCTGACCAGCGAGCAGCGCGACAAGCTGGCACTGCTCCTGCACGATCATCGCGGCAGCGGGGTGGCGGGAATGCACGCGCCTGCCGCATGACCTGGGCGGGCTGTCGCCGGCTGGCGGGCTGGGCTCTGGCCGGTGGTCAGCCTGCGTCACCAAGTTCATCCTTCTTGGGGTGATGCCAGCTGATCTGCACGGTGGCGGGGTCGAAGCCGCGGCGGGTGCCCTTGCCGGGCGAGCCCAGCGTGATGCTCATCAGGGTCTTGATGACGGCGCGCTTGCGGGCCAGGTCCAGCTGATCCCACGCGGCGGCTGCGCTGTGCGCGGCGACGAGCGGGGCGAGCACGTTCTCCCGCGCCGCCTCCGCGAGCTCGTTCTCGATCTCACCGAGCCGGGTGTTGCCGCGCGCGGTGCCGGCGATCATCTGCGCCCGGCTGATCAGCCCGAGCGCGCGGTCGGCGGCCATCTCCTCCAGGCTGGCCCGGATCGCCGCCGCCTCCTCCCGCAGCCCGGCCACATCCGGCCCGGCGGGCGGAGGGGCGAGCAGGCCGGCGGCGTCCGGGCGGGACAGCCGGGCGATCACCGCCCGTTCGGTGAACTCCTCGACCGGCGCGGCCCGCCGCGCCACATGCCCCCCAGTGAACGAGGTGCTGCGGCCGGGCGGGGCGCACCGGTAGATGTGATGCCCGGTGTGCGACGGCATCCCGGTCACCACGTTCCCGCACCGGCACCGCGCCAGCCCGCCCAGCAGGGTCCGCACCCCGCGGGGCGGCTTGCGGGCCGGGTCTTCCAGGAT
>JBOHCP010000161.1:0-9187 GCA_050698875.1 Streptosporangiaceae bacterium
GTTCAACTCGGCAATCGCCGTGCTCGCCGCGGCTCTGGCAGCAAGCGAGCCACGACGGGGCACGGCCGACCCTGAGGTTCTCGGCATCCGCGATGAGCTGGCGGCCGCGTATCTCGCGGCCGGGCGTACGGCTGATGCCACGCGGATGCTCAAGTCGACGCTGGCCGAGCGCGAGCGTGGCAGCGGACCGGGGCATCGCGACACGATCGCGGCGCGGCAGCGGCTAGCCGAGGCCAGTCTCGCGGCCGGCCAGCTCAAGGACGCGGTATCGCTGTACCGGCAGGCTATTGCTGATTCCGAGCGGATAAACGGGCCAGATCACCGCGCGACCCTGCGCGCCAGGGGCGCGCTCGCTACCGCCTACCAGCAGTCCGGCAAGATGGCCAACGCCCTGTCGATGTACGAGCAGACCAGGGATGGCTGCGCACGCGCGCTCGGCCCCGACGACCCGGACACACTGGCCACCTGTGTCAGCCTGGCCAGGATGTACTACGCACTTGGCCATCTGGCGAACGCGACGACGTTGCTGCGAGACACGCTGGAGCGCTGTGAAGTCGTGCTGCCTCCCGGCGACCCGATCACCCGGTTGGCGGAGGAGAGCCTCGGCGCCATCGTCGGCCAGTGACGCGGTCAGCGCCATGTCTAATCCGAGCTAATGTCCGGCATTTTTGCCCGGAAGCGTAGTTGTGGCCGATTAGGTCTGACTAGTATGTGTTGCTGCGCGTTGGCATCTGCCGTTTATTTGAGCAACGCAGGTTTGGCTTTCCCGGATTCATAGGCTCCAAGCCAGGAAGGGCGCCCAGGTGATGAGGCGATGGCCGAGACCACGGTAGCGAGCGAGCAGCTGCGCCGATATGTGGAGAGCCACCACATTGACATGATCCCGCCGGGTGCGCGGCATGGTCGGCCGTGGCAGCAGTTCGCGTTCTGGTGGGGCGCAAACGGCAACGTCTTCAACCTCGTCCTTGGCGCGGTCGTGGTGGAGATCGGGCTGACGTTCTGGTGGGCCCTGATTGCCATCGCCGTCGGGACGCTAGCCGGTGCCCTGCTCATTGCGCTGCATGCGACCCAGGGGCCCAAGCTTGGCGTGCCGCAGACGATCCAGAGTCGTGGCCAGTTCGGCTTCTACGGCTCGGCGTTCCTCTTCCCCTGCGTGCTCGTGCTCAATGTCGGCTTCATCGCAGCCCAGCTAGTCATTCAGGCGCAGAGCATGCAGGGCGTGGTGGGATCGATATCGCTTCCGCAGTGGATCATCATCCTTGCGGTGCCCGCGGTGGTGATCGGAATCTTCGGATATCGCTGGATTCACCGGGTCATGCAGGCGACCGCGCTCGTGGTCGGGGTATCGCTCATCGTGATGCTGGTGCAGGGGCTGCGGTATGGGTCGCTACCGGCGAAGGAGACCACCCTGGCCAGTCCGACGGCGGGCCTGTTCCTGGCCGGGGTGGCGCTGCTGGTGATTGACATGCTGAGCTGGGGACCGTTCGTGTCCGACTACACTCGCTACCTGCCGGAAACAACGAGCGGTCGTCGGCTGTTCTGGGGAATCTACGCCGGCAACGCGCTGGCCACGTTCATCGCGTGCTCCATCGGCGCGTATCTGGCCGCGCTGCTGCCGTCACTCGGAGCGGTCGCCGCCATCGGCAAGGTCTCCGGCACGTGGGCGCTGGTCATGATGGGGCTGAGCCTCATCAACTCGGACACGCTCAACGCCTACACCGCGACATTCCAGGTCCTGGCGTTCGGCAACATGTGGCGCCGGTTCAAGTCCGTCTCGGTCGCAGTCCGGCTCATCCCGTTCCTCTGCGTCATGGTGGTGGGCGTGCTCGTCGCGTTCGTCGGCTACAAGTCGTTCGTGACGAACCTGTCAAACTTCCTCGACGTGCTGCTGGTCGTTTTCATCCCGTGGTCGGCGGTCAACCTGACGGACTACTTCGTCATTCGCCGCGCCCGGTATGACGTTGGCTCGTTCTTCGTCGCGGACGGCGTCTATGGCAAGTTCGCCTGGCGCGGGCTGCTGGCCTATGCGGTTGGCCTCGGCGCAGAGTGGCCTTTCGTGTCACAACCTGACTACCACGGCCCGCTCGTGGCGAAGCTGGGCGGCGCGGATATCTCATGGATCGTCGGCTGGTTTGTAGCGGCGGGTCTGTATCTGGTCCTCATGCGGACCACGACCTCGACCGGCCGTCGCCGCGTCGGCAGCCACGTCAGCACTGCGGCCCGCAGAACGGCCTAACTGACCGATGAGTGGAGGCGGTAGGCGGACCTGAATGGCTGGCTCACGACGACCTGCCATTGACGCGGTAGCACCCGAATGGCGCAGTCGGAGATGACGCGACTACGGAGCGTGGCAGCACGAGATCAACAGTTGACGCCTTGCGTGCCCGCAGGGACGCTCGTTGTGTCTGTGCACGTATCCCGCCCGCCCGCGGCGTGCTGGAATGGCGCCGACCAGACGTGCAGAGAGAGGGTGCGCTGACGTGATCGCCGGGAGCCGGCGAACGGGCCAGGCCGGCCCGGTCTTCAACCTGACCGCCGGCCCCGCCGGGGCGACATCCGCAACCCTGGCGGCGCTGGGCCAGCCAGTGCTATATCCATACGACCCGGATTTCCTTGACCTCTACGCGGATACGGCCGAGCTGGCACGGCGGGCATTCGGCAGCGCGCAGACGCCGGTGATCCTGCACGGGGAGGCAGTGCTCGGACTCGAGGCCGCGGCTGCTTCGTTGATCGGCCGCGAGGACGTGGTGCTGAACCTGGTGTCGGGCGTGTACGGAAAGGGATATGGGTGGTGGGCGCGGCGCTACGCAGCTGAAGTCATCGAGGTCGAGGTTCCCTATGACAGCGCCGTGCCTGCAGATAGCGTGCGGGCCGCGCTTGCCGCGCGGCCTGACGTCACCGTGGTATCGGTGGTGCACTGCGAGACGCCGTCCGGGACGCTGAACGACGTGGATGCCATCGGCCCGGTGGTGGCCGAACACGGCGCGCTGCTCATCGTCGACGCGGTGTCCTCGTTCGGCGCTGCGCGCTGCGACTTCGCCGCCTGGGATGCTGACCTCGTCGTCGTGGGACCGCAGAAGTGCCTGGGCGGCCCTGCGGGTCTCTCGCTGCTCCACGTCAGCGACGCGGCGTGGGAGCACATGACAGCCAACCCCGACGCGCCGCGCGCGTCGATGCTGTCGATCCTCGACTGGCGGGACGCCCACCTGGCAGACCGGCCGTTCCCGTTCACGCCGTCAGTGTCGGACGTCTACGCGCTGCACGCGTGCCTCGAGCAGTACCTAGCGGAGGGGGCGGAGTCCGTCCTGGCGCGGCACCGAACGGCAGCACGGGCGGCGCGGGCGGGCGCGCGGGCGCTCGGCCTGGAGCTGTGGGCGGCCGAGGAGTCGATCTGCTCCGACGCGGTCACGGCCCTGCGAGTACCTGACGGTCTGGACGAGCGCGAGGTGACAGCGAGCGCCAGGCTGCAGTCCGGCGTGATGCTGTCCGGCGGACAGGGCGAGCTGGCCGGAAAGGTGCTGCAGATCGGGCACATGGGCCCGAGCGCGTACCCGCTCAGCCCGGTAGTCGCGCTCGCTGCGCTCGGCCGGGCGTTGCGAGGACTGGGCGTGAAGGTAGACGTCGGCGCGGCGATCGAGGCGGCCCTTGTCTCGCTGGACGACGGCGCCCACCCGGCTCATAACCAGGAGGATTCAAGATCATGAGCAGTTTTGCCGGGCGCACCGCAATCGTCACTGGGGCAGCCCAGGGTATCGGTGCCGCGATCGCGTCGTACCTCGCCGACGCGGGCGCGACCGTCGTCGTGGCGGACATCAACGCGGAGGGCGCGGCCGCTGTGGCGCGGAAGCTGGGCGAACCCAGCTTCTCCGTGACGGCGGACGTTGGTGATCCGGACTCGGTCGCGGCGCTGCACGCAGAGGTTGCCGGCCGCACCGGCCGCATCGATGTCCTGGTCAACAACGCGGCGATCGTTCCGTTCATCGCGTGGGACGATGTCGACTTCGACAGCTGGCGCGAGATCCTTCAGGTGAACCTCGACGGCGTTTACCTGATGTGCCGCGCGTCCTCGGAGGTCATGCGCGCCCGCGGCTACGGCCGGATCGTGAACATGGCCTCGAACACCTTCTTCGCCGGTACCCCGAACATGGCCCCGTATGTGGCCGCCAAGGGCGGCGTCATCGGCTTCACGCGCGCCCTCGCGACCGAGCTCGGTCCGTACGGCATCACGGTCAATGCGGTCAGCCCTGGCCTCACCGCGTCCGAGGGCGTCCTGTCCAGTCCGCATGCGGACGCCTTTGATTTCGTCGGCACCCTGCAGGCGCTGAAGCGGCGTGCCGTGCCCGACGACATCGCTCCCGCTGTTGCCTTCCTCGCTTCAGAGGAGGCCGGCTGGATCACCGGTTCAACCGTCAACGTCGACGGCGGCCACGTTCGCCACTAACGCAGCACAGCGGAGGAAAAGATGGCACAGACCGACGAAGCGACGGCTGGAGCAAGCGCAGCCGAGGGGGCCGCCGCCGAGATCGAGGCCCATTCCATCGACATCATTCCCGAGACCGAGCGGCACGGCAAGGTGCGCAGCCAGTTCCTGCTGTGGTTCGCGACCAACGCCAATGTCTTCAACTTCGTGCTCGGCGGGTTCGCGATCGCGTTCGGGCTCAACATCCTCTGGGCGATCATCGCGCTGGTCGTCGGGACCCTCCTCGGCATGGCATTCACCGCGCTGCACGCGGTGCAGGGGCCGCGCCTCGGCGTGCCGCAGATGATCCAGAGCCGCGGCCAGTTCGGCTTCTACGGCGCGATCCTGATCTTCCTTGCCTCGATCCTGCTGGACGTCGGGTATCTCGCAGCGCAGCAGGTGACGCAGGCCGACTCGCTCAATGACCTCGCCGGTGGCGTGTCGATCCCATGGTGGATCATCATCGTCACGATCCCGGCCGTGCTCCTGGCTGTGTATGGCTACGACTGGATTCACCGGATCCAGCCATACCTGACCGTGCTCTTCGCCGGCGTACTGATCGCGGCCGTGATCCTCACCGCGACGAGCGGACACTCACTGGCCAAGGGCATGACTGGCACGCACCTGGCGAGCTTCCCGATCTTCATCGCCGTCGTGGGGCTGTTCTTCATGAACATGCTCAGCTGGGCGGTCTACGTCTCGGACTACTCGCGGTACCTGCCGAAGGATGTCAGCGGGCCGCGGACGTTCTGGGCAGTCTTCTCCGGTAATGCCCTGGGCACCATCCTGTACGCGGGGTTCGGCATCTACATCACCGCCATGGTTCCCACGGGCGCGTTCGCCCCGGCGTCGCTCGCCTCCATCATCGGCAAGTGGATCCTGCCCATCTTGGCCCTGAGCCTGCTCGGCAGCGACGCACTGAACGCCTACACTGGCATGCTCGCGGTTGAGAGCGTGCGCAGCGCCTTCCAGCGGGTGGTGGCGTCGCGCGTGGCCCGGCTGGCCGGGCTGCTCTTGATGTTCGTGATCGCCACCGTGCTGGCCGAGACCGGCTACAAGACGTTCCTGACCTCGTTCGAGAACTTCATCAACGTGCTGCTGTTCTTCTTCGTCCCGTGGAGCGTGATCAACCTCATCGACTTCTACATCGTGAAGAAGGGCAACTACGACGTGCGGTCGTTCTTCTCGCCGCGCGGTGCCTACGGGGGCTTCCGGTGGGTTGCGATTATCCCGTACCTCGTCGCACTCGGTGCCCAGATCCCGTTCCTCGACCAGACGCTCTACGTGGGCCCGGCGGTCAGCGCTCTCGGTGGCGCGGACATCTCGTGGATCGTCGGCTGGATCGTCGCTGGCGCGGGGTATCTGCTGGCGTCCCGGCTTATTGGCGGATGGTCGCCGGGCGGCATGCCCGCCACGGCGGAGTCCGCCACCGAGAGCGCGTAGCGGTCGGCCTGGCGCCGGGTCGTTGCCGCCGTGATAGTGCGGTGATCGACGGCCCGGCGCCAAGGGCTTACCGGCCTTCTGCTGCGAGGGGTTGCACGCCAGCCGCGTGACGGCGCGCGAGCTGCCGGTAGACCTCGGGATTAGTGTCGACCCACTCCTTGGCAGCGCCGCTGACCTTCCGCGTCACCCTGGCCGGGGTGCCGACGGCCAGCATGCCGCCAGGAACCGACATACCCGGGGGCACGGTCGCGCCAGCGGCCACCAGTGCGCGATCCCCGATGACGGCGCCGTCGAGTACGGTCGCGCCGTTGCCGATCAGTGCCTCAGTCCCGATGACGGCGCCATGCACGACGCACAGGTGCCCGATGGTCGCCCCCGGGCCGACCTCGGTAACCGGATCGGTGCCGCCATGCAGGATGGAGCCGTCCTGGACATTGGCGCCGCGCCGGACGACGATACGGCCGAAGTCGCCGCGCAGCACCGCTCCGTACCAGACCGACGCCTCGTCCTCGACGGTCACGTCGCCGACGAGCGTGGCGGTTGGCGCAATCCAGGCGGTGGGGCTGACAGCGGGCGTACGGCCCTCAAAGGAGAAAAGTGGCATCCCGTAATGATCGCAGCCCCGCGACGACGTGCTCGGCATGGCCCGGTGCCGTTGGCTAGCCCGCGCCCGGACTGGGCTAAGCCCGTGCAGGCGGCCCGCCCTGATGCGAGCCATGGGAACGATCGGGCCGGACTAGGGGGCCGCCCGGAAGCGGCGCTGCACCGGCCGGCCTACCGTGCAGTGAAAGGTATGCGTCCCGTCAACCGCGGCCCATGGAGGGGACCGGCCGCGGTGCACGGGTAGCGCCTGATCGGGCCAAGCTGACCGAGGAGGTGCGTTCGTGCGGGCACGACAACCAGACGCCGATGGGTACGTCCACTGCGCCGGGGTGAAGATCGGCTACGAGGTATTCGGTGACGGCGCGCCCACGTTGCTGCTCCTGCCGGCCTGGACGATCATCCACAGCCGTTTCTGGAAGCTGCAGGTACCGTATCTGGCGCAGCGCTTCCGGGTGATTACGTTCGACCGGCCTGGCAATGGCCGGTCCGATCGTTCCCTGGACCCGAATGCATACGGCGTGGCCGCTGTGGTCAGCCAGGCCCTGGCGGTACTGGACGCCACTGGCACCGACCGCGCGGTGCTGCTCAGCCTCTCGCAAGGAGCCCTGGAGTCGCTCAAGCTGGCAGCCGATTATCGTGACCGGGTGCTCGGCGCCATCTTGATCAGCCCGGCGCTGATGCTGGAACCTGATCATCGCGAGCGAGCTGCCGCGACTGAGCGGTTCTTCGAGCCCGCCCCTGCAGATCCCCGACGCTGGGAGCGCCTCAACGCCCAGTACTGGCAGGACCACTATGAGGACTTCGCCTCGTTCTTCTTCGCCGAATGCTTCCCCGAGCCGCATTCGACCAAGCAGCGCGAGGACTGCGTCGGCTGGGCCGGCGAGACAACCCCCGAGGTGCTTCTGGCCGACGCGTCATCGGCCCTCGGCCCCGAGCCGGCGCTCGCATGGGCCAAGCGCGCGTCCGTCCCCACGCTGGTGATCCACGGCGACGACGACCGCATCAGCCCGCTAACACGAGCGCAATCACTAGCGGCGGCCACGTCCGGTGAACTCGTGGTCCTTGAGGGCTCGGGCCACCTCCCGCTCGCCCGCGACCCCGTCCAGATCAACCTCCTGATCCGCGGGTTCGTGGACAAGCTCACCACTGCCCCAGCCCGGCCGGCTCGATGGGCCCGCGGGAGGCGCCGCCGCCGCCGGGCCCTGTTTGTCTCCTCACCGATCGGGCTCGGCCACGCACGGCGCGATATCGCGGTCGCTTCCGAACTGCGCAGGCATCACCCCGATCTGGAAATCGACTGGCTCGCCCAGCATCCGGTCACCCGGATGCTCCAAGACGCCGGGGAGCGCGTCCACGCGGCGAGCAGCCGCCTGGCCAGCGAGTCAGCCCACATCGAGTCCGAAAGCGGCGAGCACCAGTTGCACTGCTTTCAGGCTTGGCGCCGGATGGACGAGATCATGGTCGCCGACTTCATGGTCTTCCACGACGTGATCACTGATCGTCCCTACGACCTCGTCATCGGCGACGAAGCCTGGGAAGTCGACTACTTCCTGCACGAGAACCCCGAGCTCAAGAGCTTCGCCTGCTGCTGGCTCACCGACTTCGTTGGCTGGCTCCCGATGCCCGAAGGCGGAGCGCCGGAAGCCTGTCTGACAGCCGACTACAACGCCGAGATGATCGAGCAGATTGCCCGGTACCCGCGAGTCCGTGACCTGGCGTTGTATGTCGGCAACCCCGATGACATCGTCGCCGACAGATTCGGCGACGGACTTCCGTTGATCCGGGAGTGGGTGGCCGACCACTATCAGTTCCCCGGCTACATCACTGGGTTCGATCCCGACACTGTCGCCGATCGCGCTGCTCTGCGCGCGGAACTCGGGTACGGACCGGACGAGCGGGTGTGTGTCGTTACCGTCGGCGGCTCAGGCGTCGGCGGCGCGCTGCTCCGGCGGCTGATCGAGGCTTATCCGCATGCTGCTTCCAGCGTGCCGGGCCTGCGCATGTTCGTGGTAGCCGGTCCGCGCATCGACCCCGGCGCACTGCCGTCCTCGCCTGGGGTGGAGGTCCGGGCGTACGTGCCCCACCTGTACCGGCACCTGGCGGCCAGCGACCTCGCCGTTGTCCAGGGCGGCCTCACTACCTGCATGGAACTCACCGCTACCCGCCGGCCCTTCATCTACCTGCCGCTCCGACAGCATTTCGAGCAGGCCTTCCACGTGCACCACCGCCTGCAAGGCCACCAGGCTGGACTGAGAATGGACTTCGCCCAGGCGCAACCCGACACCCTGGCTGAGGCCATCGCCAGCCAGATCGCACGCCCGGTCGACTACCGGCCCGTCGAGCGCCACGGCGCGGCCCGGGCCGCAGCAGCAATCGCCGACCTCATCTGAGCCAGGTGCGAGCGTCAGCACGTAGCCAGCACAGCCGGCCGCAGGCGGCCGATCTCCGGCGGCGCCCGCGGACATCACGCTGCACGTCAGCGACCTCAAGTGGACAGTGAAGGAGCAGGTGAGACCGCAGGTCAGGAGCCAGATCCGCACGTCAGGGCCTTGGTCGGCTACCATGCACCAAAGTCCCCGCCGGTGTAGCTCAGTAGGCAGAGCGGCCGTCTTGTAAACGGCAGGTCAGCGGTTCGATCCCGCTCACCGGCTCGCATCCGCATGCAATTACCAGTACATCGCG
>JBOHCP010000162.1:0-9187 GCA_050698875.1 Streptosporangiaceae bacterium
CGAGAGCGCGGCGCTGCGGGAGCTGGCCGAGGAGACAGGCCTGCATGCGGACGCCGACGCGGTGCTCGGGCTGCTGGATGACTACGTGACCCGGTCCGGCTACGTGATCACGCCGGTCGTCGTGTGGGGCGGCGAGCCCCCGGCCGAGCTCTCCGGAGCGCCCGCTGAGGTCAGCGGTGTCTATCAGGTCCCGGTTGCAGACCTGGATGTCGCACCGGAGACGGTGACCATCCCGGAGTCGGACGCACCGGTCATCAGACTGCCGCTGCTAGGCCGGTTCGTGCACGCCCCGACCGCGGCGATCATCTACCAGTTCTGCCAGGTTGCGCTCCACGGCACCGAGCAGCGGGTGGCCCACTTCGACGCCCCGGTCTTCGCCTGGCGCTAGCTCGTGCCGCTGCGGCTGCCGAGATCAGGTATCTGCGGGACTGGTGGAAGTAGTGACTTGGTAGTTACTATCCGCTCAGCCCCTCTGGCGTTTCCGCTGGTCCGCAGGTCGTCGTTCCTGGTAGCGTCCCGATCATGCGGAGGCGCGTGCACGGGAACGCAAACGCGACGTTCGAGATATGCCCGTGACCTGGGCAGACATCGGGCTGGATGACTTCCTGCCCGAAGACGAAGCACTGATCAGCGCCCGGCGCCACGCAGCTGAGGTGGGCGGCGCGGCACCGGTCAGCGCGCTGACCGGTGCGGTGTTGCGCTTCCTAGCGGCCGCGATCGGCGCGCGCTCGGTGGTCGAGATCGGCACCGGCTGCGGCGCGTCCGGAATCTGGCTGCTGCGCGGAATGCGGCCAGGTGCCGTGCTGACGTCCGTGGACGTCGAGCCCGAGCATCAGCGGCTGGCGCGCGCGGCATATCTGGCGGCGGGTTTCCCGGCCAGCCGGTACCGGCTGATTGGCGGCCTGGCGCTTGACGTGCTGCCCCGGCTCGCCGACGGCGCCTACGACCTGGTCTTCTGCGACGCTGACCGGCAGGAGAACGGCGACTACCTGGCGGCCGCGCTGCGGCTGCTCAGGCCGGGCGGGATCGTGATCTTCAACGCGGTGCTGCCAGGTGGCTTGGCGACGGACAGGCTGCCGACGGACGCGGAGGTGACGGCCGCCGCCGAGCTGCGCGAGCAGGTACGGACGGACGACGGGCTCGTGCCGGTGCTGCTGCCGGTCGGGAACGGACTGCTGGCCGCCGCCAGGCAGGCTGGCTAGGCGATGGCCAGGCGGTTAGCGCGCTAGCCGACGACTACCCCGCCCTGCCAGCCGGGTGCAGCTGCGACGGGCACACTCAGCCGACGGCCGATTTCAGGGCGTCGCCGAGCGAACGTGCCTCGTCCGGGGTCAGCTCGACCACCAGCCGGCCACCACCCTCAAGCGGCACGCGCATCACGATGCCACGGCCCTCCTTGGTGACCTCAAGCGGACCGTCACCCGTCCGCGGCTTCATCGCCGCCATCCTGCTCCCCTTCCCAACCCCATGGCCGCACCCAACTGCAGCCGCCACCGGCGGCGCGGTGCCTGGCGGCACTCCAGCCAGTCACATACATCTCGATCAGTCCCTCTATTATCCAGTGTTCGACCTCCGTATGGTAACGATCAGCGTTCGCTGCCGTTTCACGACGATACCGTCCTAAATCAGATTCTTGCCGCAAGCCACACGGCATCCGGCGTCCGGACGGAAGGTGAGGCCGATATGTCCGATACCGTTTTGTACGAGGTCGACGGCGCCGTCGCGACTATCACGATCAACCGTCCCGCAGCGCGCAACGCGCTGACCGCGGAGGCCAAGGTGGCGCTCCTGGACGCGGTGCGGACGGCCGCCGCGGCGGCGCACGTCCGGGCCGTGGTGCTGACCGGGGCCGGCGGCGCATTCTGCTCCGGCCAGGACCTGCGCGAGCACGCTGACCTGCTGGCAGCCGGGGGCGGCGCCGCTCTTGACACGGTTCGCCGGCATTACAACCCCATCATCGAGGCCATCACCGGCATGCCGAAGCCGGTCGTCGCCGCGCTGCCAGGGGTTGCCGCCGGAGCGGGCGCCGGCCTGGCCTTTGCCAGCGACTTCCGGATCGCCGCCGAGCGGGCCAGTCTGCTGCTGGCCTTCGCGAGAGTCGGGCTGGGCGCCGACTCCGGCACGTCGTGGACGCTGCAGCGGCTCGTCGGACCCGCCAAGGCGGCGGAACTCCTCCTGCTCGCGGAGCCGGTCGACGCGCCGACGGCGCTGGCGCTCGGCCTGGTCACGTCCATGGTGCCCGACGATGAGCTGGCCGCCGCGGCGGCCGCGTTCGCCAGGCGCCTGGCCGACGGACCCACGCTGGCTTACGCGGCGATCAAGGAAGGGCTGCAGTTCGCCGCCGGCCACGGGCTGACCGAGGCGCTGGAGATGGAGGCGGACCTGCAGGCGAGGCTCGGCGAGACAGCCGACCACCAGTCAGCGACCCGCGCCTTCCTGGCCCGGCAGGCGCCCGTTTATCAGGGCCGCTGAGCCAGACCAGGCGACGCGGCCTCCTCGTGCGCGCACACGATGTGCTCGGCGACGTCCACGAGGTCGCCGATCGTCCGCTGCTGATACAACCCCGACAAGGCCCGCCACGAGACCACTTCGCCGTGCCGCCAGACCGTGAGGTGCCGGCTCAGCGATAGCACGGACAGATTGTCCATGTCGGCGCGAACGATGCCGCCAGCGAGCCCGCGGTCCGCCAGCATCGCCTCAAGCTCGTCGGTGAGCGCCTCCGGGCTGTAGCGCGGACGGCCGAGGTGATCGGGCAGCGCGGCCGGGGGTATCCGCAGCGCGAACCACACGGCCTTGCCCGGCACCTTCCAGTTCCCGAGTCGCGATCGGCTCAGGTGACAGCCCCACTGGCCCGCGGACAGCCCGGCCACCACCTGCAGGCCACGGCCGCTTACCGAATCGACCGGCGCCTTGGTCATGCCGGGCGCCGAGCCCGCGTTCCAGCTCCGCTCGGTGTCGAAGACCTTGCAGACGAGCTCGCGGGTCCGGCCAGTGCCCCGCAGGTAGAGCCATATCTCGGCGATGCCGGCCGCGGCGCGGTGGCGAACCGGGCTGCGGGCCGCGTTGCGCTGCGCGTGCAGGGTGTTGGCCGCCAGTTCGCTGGCCATGGTCACGCCGTCGTGCAGCAGGCCAGACGGGAGCGTGAGGCTCGACACCGCCTCCCGGAAATAGCGCCGCGCGGCCGCGGCGCACGTGGTATCGATCGGCAGCGGGCGCGCGAAGCAGCCGCCAGTGCTCAGCCCGTCCCCGAACAGCCGGGGCGGCTCGTGCGGCAGGATAGCCAGCGCCTCGGCCACCGGCGCCGCCAGCAGCGTGGTCGGCCCGGCGGCGGCGGGCACGCCGCCGGCCAACGGAGAACCGCGCGCGGAGCCAGCGACGACCGGGCTGCCCAGCAGCCTCCCGCCGCTGTCGGCAGGCGTTGGCGGCCGCATGCTCCTCCGCCCTCCCGAGTAGGCCTACGTGAAGCTCAGATTATGGGGCTTGTGCGAAGTTTCGCAATGAGATTCGGTTAATGTCGCGCCAAATGGCGGTGCCGGACGGGCGACAATCAGCGACTGGCGCAGCCGGCCAGGTGATCATTGACGACCCCGCAGGCCTGCATCATCGCGTAAGCCGTCACGGGTCCGGTGAATCTGAATCCATGGCTGCGCAGGTCCTTGGCCAGCGCCCGGGAAGCGCTCGTCGATGACGGGACGTCGGCGAGGCTGACCGGCGCGGGCGCCGCACCGTCGGCATACGTCCACACCTGCGCGGCGAGCCCGTCGGCAAGCCCGAGCGCGGCCTGCGCATTCGCCACCGCGGCATCGATCTTCGCCCGGTTCCTTACTATTCCCGGGTCGGCCAGCAGCCGGCTGACGTCGGCAGGCCCGAACCTGGCCACGGTCTCGATGTCGAAGTCCGCGAACGCGCGCCGGAAGTTCTCCCGCTTGCGCAGGATCGTGAGCCAGGAAAGGCCTGACTGAAAGGCCTCAAGGCACAGCCGTTCGAACACTCCGGTGTCATTCCTGACCGGCTTGCCCCACTCATCGTCGTGATAGCGGAGGTAGTCAGGACTGGTCAGGCTCCACGGACAGCGCAGCAGTCCGTCCGGCCCGGCGGCGGGCAGCCCCTGCGTCACTCGGCCGGCCTCTGCTCGGCTGCGCGGGCGATCTGCCACTGCGCGTCCTCGGCCAGCTGGGCGGCCGCCAGCCTCCTGCGCAGCAGGTCGATCTCGGCATCGCGCTCCGCGATCGCGCGCGCGACCTCCGCCAGCGCGTACTCAGTGGCGCCCGCGTGATAGCCGAGCAGCGCGGCGGGCGGCCGGTAGGACGCCACGTCGGACCAGGTCCGAAGGTTCGTGACGGCCGGCTCTGCGGGCCGCTCCCTGGCGAGCTCGCCGCCGCGGCCCATCGCGACCACGACGACGCCGGCCAGGATCACCGCGGCGGCGAGCACGATCACGATAGCCACGCTGTAATCGTGCCACGGCTGACGGCATGCTGGCACTGCGTGCCGGCCCGGCCCGGCTGGTGCGGACGGGCGCCGTCAGGTCATATCGGTCAGACTCTGCTCGGTCGTGGCCAGGCTGTGCGCCGCGGCGATGATCTGGACCACCTCGGCCGGGTCGTCACAGACCTGGAGCAGGTCGGGGTCGTGCCGGGAAATCTTGCCGGCCGACCGCACGGTCTCGGCGAGCCAGCTGGTCAGGCCCTTCCAGTAATCACTGCCCACCAGCACGATGGGGAACCGGGTGATCTTCCCCGTCTGCACGAGCGTCACGGCCTCGAACAGCTCGTCAAGCGTTCCGAAGCCGCCGGGGAGGACGACGAACGCCTGTGAGTACTTGACGAACACGGTCTTGCGCACGAAGAAGTACCGGAACTGCAGGCCGACCTCGACGTAGTCGTTGATGCCCTGTTCCAGCGGCAGCTCGATACCGAGGCCGACCGAGACGCCGCCGGCGCTTGCACAGCCCTTGTTGGCGGCCTCCATGACGCCGGGACCGCCGCCGGTAATGACCGCATAGCCGGCCTGTGCCAGGTTGACTCCGATTTGCTCGGCGAGCTCGTACTCGGCGCTGCCTGGCGACGTGCGGGCCGACCCGAACACCGAGACCGCCGTCCCCAGCTCCGCCAGCAGCCCGAATCCCTCGACGAACTCGGCCTGGATGCGGAGCACCCGCCAGGGGTCGGCGTGCACCCAGTCGCTCGGTCCGCGCCAGTCGAGGAGCCGCTGGTCGGTCGTGGTCCGCGGAATGTGCTTGCCGCGCAGCGTGACCGGACCCTGCCGTCGCAGCCCGCGCTGAGAATCGGAGCTCATGGCCCCAAACGTAGCCGCATGCGGCACCTGGCCAGGCAAGACAGCTCGGCAGCTCGGTGAATCCTGAGTGCGGGCCGACCCGCTACCCCGAGACGCCATGATCGCGGAGTATGTCGTTCAGCGCGGCCTTGTCGAGCGCACTGCCCGCCGCGAGGCGCCTGAGCACCAGCACGCACGGCATGCCGAACTCGCCGCCGGCGAACGGCCGCGTCCGGGTGCCGCCGACGCACACCGACCAGGCAGGCACCTCGCCACGCGGCAGTTCGGTGCCCGTTTCCACGTCGATCACGTGCGTGGTCCTGGTCAGTATCGTGCCCGCGCCGAGCACCGCGCCGGCCCGAACCCGGGCTCCGTCTACAACCATGCAGCGCGACCCGATGAACGCTTCATCCTCGACCAGGACGGGCACCGCGTTCGGCGGCTCGAGCACGCCGCCGATGCCGACCCCGCCGGCCAGGTGAACGTTCCTGCCGATCTGGGCGCACGAGCCCACCGTCGCCCAGGTGTCCACCATGGTCCCGGAGTCCACGTACGCGCCTATGTTGACGAACGACGGCATCAGCACGGCACCGGGAGCGACGTACGCGCCCCATCGGACGATCGAGCCAGGGACGGCCCGGACGCCATCCAGCCGCGCGGTGAGCGGCACCCGGTCGTGGTAGCGGAAGTCACCCACCTGCGACTGAACCATCGGCAGCAGCCGGAACGCCAGCAGGATGGCGCGCCTGGCCCGTTCGTCCACGATGACGGCGCCAGTCCCGGCGTCCGGCCAGGCGACCCGGCACTCGCCGGCGTCGATCCTGTCCACCGCGGCGACGACCAGGTCCTGTGCCTTGATGTCGCGCGGCCCGAGGCCCGTCCGCCGGTCCCAGAGCTCATCGATGCCGGCCGGCAGCGGGGAGGCGATGGCGCCGGTCGCCGCGGTGGCGGACGGAAGGCCGGCTTCGCGGGGGGTCCCGGCGGGCCCCCCCGCCGGGCGAGCAGCTGACATAGCCCCGGAGCCTAGTCGGGACGGCTGCCGACCCGGAGGGCGTACCGTCTGAGCGTGCCGTCGAACTCCGACTCCCGGCGCGGCCCGCCTCCGCTCGCGGCGGGCCGTCCCCGAAGCGGCCGGCGCCGTCGCTCGGGGCTGGCGGCGGCGCTAGTCGTGATTGTGTTGTCCGGCGCGATCTATCTCGCGCTGCGGCCGTCCCCGACCCCGCGGATGACCGCGTGCGCGGCCGACCCCGGCGGCCAGGCGTTGCAGCTCACGCCCGGTCAGGCGGGCATCGCGGCCATCATCGCCGGGGTCGCGAGCCAACGCGCGCTGCCGGCCAGGGCCGTGGCGATCGCGTACGCCGCGGCGTTGCAGGAATCGAAGCTGACGAACCTGCACTACGGAGACCTCGACTCGGTCGGCGTGTTCCAGCAGCGCCCGTCGGAGGGCTGGGGCAGCGCCCGGCAGATAGAGGACCCGGTCTACGCCACCGAGCAGTTCTTCGACGCTCTGACGAGGGTGCCGCAATACCTCAGCCTGCCCATCGACGTGGCGGCGCAGGACGTGCAGCACAGCGCTGACGGGTCCGCGTACGGCCAGTACGCCGACGTGGGCACCGCGCTGGCCGCCGCGTTCACCGGCGCCGACCCGCACGCGGTCTGGTGCAGCTACCCGGATCCGCCGGGCCAGGCCAGCCTCGCCGCGGCCGGCCGGTACATGACGGAGGCGTTCGGCCTGACGGCCCGCCAGGACAGCGGGGGCCAGGCCATGATCGTCGGCGTCACCGCGGACGCGCAGGGCTGGGCACTGACAGCATGGCTGGTGTCGCACGCAGCCGACTACGGCATTGACAGCGTTCGTTACCAGGGTTACCAGTGGCTCGGCTTCACCGGACCGAGCCGCTGGCAGGCCGAGCCGGCCAGCCTGCGAGCAGCCGGCGGCACGGCTACTGTCGAGTTCGGCTGATACTCTGCGTTTTCCGAGCATCGGCCGGGCCCTACCCGCACAGCGGCTCCTTCCGGCCCGGCCGGGAGCGCGATACTGGTGGCAAGCCGCGATACTCGGGTGAGCCGCACCGCTGAGTGCGCCAGGCGCGGACGGAATAGGAGAGCGCGGAAGTGACCTACATCATCACGCAGCCTTGCGTCGATGTGATCGACAAGGCATGCATCGAAGAGTGCCCGGTCGACTGCATCTATGAGGGCGAGCGGATGCTCTACATTCACCCTGACGAGTGCGTGGACTGCGGCGCCTGCGAGCCTGTGTGCCCGGTCGAGGCCATCTTCTACGAGGACGACGTGCCGGACCAGTGGAAGGACTACTACAAGGCCAACGTCGAGTTCTTCGCCGACCTCGGGTCGCCAGGCGGCGCTTCCAAGACGGGCAAGATCAACTCTGATCATCCGCTGGTGGCAGCCCTGCCGCCGCAGGAGACCGAGCACTAGCCGGGCCTCGTGGCGGTGACGGCCGGGCTGCCGGCGTACCCGTGGGACTCGCTGGCCGCTGCCGCTGAGCTGGCCGGGGCGCATCCGGGCGGGATCGTCGACCTGTCGGTCGGGACGCCCGTCGACCCGGTGCCCGACGTCGTCCAGGCCGCGCTGCAGGCAGCGGGCAACTCCCCCGGTTACCCCGCCACGGCGGGCAGCGCCGCCCTGCGGGATGCGGCCGCCGACTGGCTGGCCCGGCGGCACGGCGTCCGCGTCGATCCTGCGGCGGTGCTGCCGGTGATCGGCACCAAGGAGTTCATCGCGTGGCTGCCGACGCTGCTCGGCTGCGGTCCGGGCGATGTCGTCGTCCACCCCGAGCTTGCCTACCCCACCTACGACGCGGGTGCCCGCCTGGCCGGGGCTACCTCGGTCGCCGCCGACGGCCTGGTCGCGGTGGGGCCCGGCCGGGTACGGCTGGTGTGGCTGAACTCGCCATCGAACCCCACCGGCAAGGTGCTGCCACCCGAGCACCTGCGCAAGGTGGTCGGCTGGGCGCGCGACCGCGGCACCATCGTCGCATCCGACGAGTGTTACATCGACCTCGGCTGGCAAGGCCAGCCGACTTCCCTCCTGCATCCGGGCTCCTGCGCGGGCTCGCACGCCGGACTCCTCGCCGTGCACTCGCTGTCCAAGCGGTCCAACATGGCCGGCTACCGGGCTGGCTTCGTGACCGGTGACCCAGGCCTCATCGCACAGTTGCTGGAGATCCGCAAGCACGCCGGGATGATGATGCCTGGTCCGGTCCAGGCGGCCATGGCGGCGGCGCTGACCGACGACACGCACGCCGATCAGCAGCGCGCCCGGTACGCCGCTCGGCGTGCCAGGCTCTGGCCTGCGCTTGAGTCGGCCGGCTGGGCAGTCGAGGAGTCCGGCGCCGGGCTCTACCTGTGGGCCGCGCACCCCAGCCTGGAGGGCTGGTCCTCGGTGCAGCGGCTCGCCGAAGCGGGCATTCTCGTCGCACCCGGCGAGTTCTATGGGCCGCGTGGCGCCCGGCACATCAGGGTCGCGCTGACAGCCACTGACGAGCGGATCGACGCCGCCGTCAGCCGGCTAGCGCGCCTTGCCGCGGCTGCCTGACTCGATAGCGGCAAAATTCGACGGCTTCGGAACGATGCGGGCATACTGACTGCAAGCTGCCGCCGGTGTTGCCCGGCTGGTGCAGCAGGCCGGCCGGTTGACGCGCTGGGGAGGTGCAGCCGCGCATGCCCGACTCGGAGTCCTTTGACGCCTTCTACGCCCGGACTGTCGGGAACGTCACCAGCCAGATGCACGCCCTGGCCGGCGACGATAGCGCCGCTGATCACGCGATTCGGGAGGCGTACGCCCGGGCCTACCAGCAGTGGTATGAGATAGCCGGCTACCCGGACACCGAGGGCTGGGTGCTGGGTGTCGCCAGGGAGGCCTACCAGCGCAGGCGGCCCATGGG
>JBOHCP010000163.1:0-9109 GCA_050698875.1 Streptosporangiaceae bacterium
TCAGCCGGACCACGTCGGGCCTGCTCCTGACATGCCTGTGGTACATCCGCGAGGTCGACCCGCAGACACTCCTGCTCACGGGTCTCACCAGGGACGGCGTGTACCTGGTCGAGAACGGTGAGGTGACCGGCGCGGTCAACAACTTCCGGTTTAACGAGAGCCCGGTGGCGATGCTCAGCAGGATCACCGAGGTGGGTGCCACCGTGCCGACACTGCCGCGGGAGTGGGGCGACTACTTCACCAGGGCCGCCATGCCGCCGATCCGGGTCGAGGGCTTCAACATGTCCTCGGTCAGCCAGGCCAGCTAGCCGCCCGGCCAGCCCGCCGGGCCGCGCTCGTCCCCCGCGCCGGAGACTGCCGAGCTCGCGGCCACGGCCTTCCATCGATTCAGCGCGGGCGACTGCCAGATTTAGAGTGACATGTCCGGCGATGAGCCGAGCGAAACGACGGCGAGGCACCGGCGCGGCTGGGCGGCGGCTGACCCGCGCCGGTCATACGTCCTCGAGGCGAAAACCGACCTTGAGGCCGACCTGGAAGTGCGCCACTTCGCCGTCGACGATCTGGCCTCGGACCTGAGTCACCTCGAACCAGTCCAGGTGACGCAGCGTCTGCGCCGCCCTGCGCAGCGCGCCACGAATCGCCGACTCGACGCTGTCGGGCGAGGTCCCGACGATCTCGGTGACCCGGTAGGTGCGATCGGTCATGTGTCCTCCCAAGGGCTCCTGCGCCGCGCGCAGCGACTGGCCTGCGCCTGCCAGCATGCCCGATCGACACGCGCCAGGACCGGGCTGCCCCGGCAGTAGCGGCAGACCCGCCCGCGGCATAACGTGGTTGGTGTGAGAGGCGCGCAGGGATCCCGCCGCGACGAGGCCCAGCTGGTGACCGAAGCCAGGCCGGGGCTGTCGGCGGATATCCGCTACCGGGAGCGCCGGTACCTGATCATGATGGGCGTCAGGACGGTGTGCTTTGCCGCCGCGATCCTGATGTTCGTCAACCACCTGGGCTGGCTCACCGCCATCCCGGCAGTCGGCGCCCTGGTGATCCCGTATTTTGCGGTCATCTTCGCCAACGGTGGGCGGGAGCCGACGTCGAACCGGAAATTCCGCCAGTACCAGCCCAACTCCCCCGCCATCTACAAGCCGCCGCCGCGGCCCGATGGCCAGCCGCCGAGCGGCCAGTAGCGGCACAGGGCGCGACACGCCCGGACTAGTCGCCCACGTCGGCTTGATTACCTCGTAACCGCGTCTTGATGCACTAGCGGGACGTTCGGTGTAACATTCTTACCGGTGCTCTGGTCCCCCGCCGGGGCATCAGTTGCCGG
Organism: Streptosporangiaceae bacterium; assembly: GCA_050698875.1. Lineage (GTDB taxonomy): Bacteria > Actinomycetota > Actinomycetes > Streptosporangiales > Streptosporangiaceae > JAJYUU01. The sequence goes on from JBOHCP010000163.1 coordinate 1,322, forward strand.
CGTTCCGGGCCCCCGTCGGAGCGCCGATGAACGCGACGCCGGGTGGTTTGCCCCCGTAGCCACCCGGCGTCGCTCTATGTCTAGGGGTCCTGCGGACCCCTAGACCCCCCACCACTCGCCGCTGCCCTGCCCAGCGCCGAGAACGCCAGGCGGACTGCTCCTCCCCCTCAGATGCCGCTCGCGAGGCAGCCTGAAAAGTTCGGCGCGGCTGCCGGACCGGACTGAAGCCAGGCCTCGATACGTCGGTCGACGGCGAGCGTGGGACGGCCGGGACCCGGTGGGACGGTTTCGTCTGGTTCGACCGCGGCCCGGCCGCCCCACGCGACTTCTCGTGGTTGAGGTATCGGGCCGACAGCCAACAGGCGTTCCGCGACCCGAACGACCCCGTTCCGATTCCTACTCGCTCTTTCTGAACTCCACGATCGCGATCGACATCATCCCGAGCCCCATGACCGCCACGATCCCGAGCGACAGCCACAGTGGCACCGCCCAGCCGGCCCAGGTGATGGGCGGCGCGAGGCGGGTGTTGATGGCCGCCGCGACGGAGGGCGGCACGCTCAGGTGGCTGAAGACCAGGTGCCGCATCGGGCCGACGACGTACGTCAGCGGGTCGAGCCGGGTGAGCACCGCGAGCCACGCCGGCAGCCCGGTGAGCGGGTACAGCGCCCCGGACAGGAAGAACAGCGGCATGACGAGCATCTGGGTCAGCGCCATGAAGGCCTGGAACTGCCTGATCCTGGCCGCCATCATGACCCCGAACGCGGTCAGCGTGAACGACAGCAGCACCAGCATGCCGACCAGGCCGAGGATCAGCAGCGGGTCGTAGGGAACGTGGGCGAACCAGGCGAGGGCCAGGAAGATTATCCCCTGCAGCGTCGCGATGGTCGCCCCGCCGAGGCACTTGCCGATCACGATCGAGGCCCGGCTGACCGGCGCCACCAGGATCTCCCGCAGGAAGCCAAATTCCCGGTCCCAGACGATCGACGCCGCCGAGAAGATCGCCGTGAACAGCACCGACATCGCCAGCACGCCCGGATAGATGAACGTCGTGAAATCGAAGCCAGCCGCGTGCGGCAGGTGGCCGCCCGCCAGGTTCGACAGTCCGGTGCCGAGGATGAACAGGAACAGGAACGGCTGCACCAGCGAGGTAATGGCCCGCAGCCGGTCGGTGCGGAACCTGATCAGCTCCCGCCGCCAGACGATGCTGACCGCCCGGAGGTCGTGGCGCAGGCCGCGGTCGGGTACCGAGACGCGGATCCGGTCGACGACCGCGCCGCCGTCGGTGACCGCAGCGGCCTCGCTTGTCTGAGTCGCCATCGCTACCGCCGCCCTCCGGCCCGCAGCCGGTGCATGTTGCGCATGAACTCGTTCCCTGTGCCGCCCTCGGCGTCCCTGATGGTCGTGCCGGTGTAGGACATGAACACGTCGTCGAGCGACGGCCTGGATACGCTCACTGACCGGATAGGGACGCTGAGCTCCCCGAACAGCCGGGGTACGAACTGCTCGCCGGAGGCCACCGCGAACGTCACCGCGCCCTCGTGCACGGCCGCGTCGATGCCGAAGACCGCGGCGAGCGCCGCTATCGCGGCCACGTCGTCCGCGGTCTGGATCTGCACGCGGTCCTTGCCGATGCTGGCCTTCAGCGCCTCGGGCGTGTCGATCGCGACAATCTTCCCGTGGTCGATGATCGCGATCCGGTCGCAGTGCTCCGCCTCGTCCATGTAGTGGGTGGTGAGGAAGATGGTGATGTCCTCACGCCGCTTGAGGTCGTTGATGTAGGCCCAGATCGACGACCGTGTCTGCGGGTCGAGGCCAACCGTCGGCTCGTCAAGGAACAGCACGTGCGGCGCGTGCAGCAGGCCCCGCGCGATTTCCAGCCGCCGCTGCATGCCACCCGAGTACGTGCTGACCAGGCTGTCCTTACGGTCCCACAGGCCCACCATGTCCAGGACCTGGCGCATCCGCGGTGCGACCGCCGCCCTGGGCACGCCGTACAGCTCGGCGTGGAAGCGCAGATTCTGCTCGGCGGTCAGGTAGGTGTCGAGCGTGGTGTCCTGGAAGACCAGGCCGATGTTCCGCCGTACGGCCTCCCGCTCGGTCGCGGCGTCATGGCCGTTGACCAGCGCTGTCCCCGCTGTGGCGGTGGCGAGCGTGCAGAGGATCTTGATGGTCGTGGATTTTCCGGCACCGTTCGGGCCGAGGAACCCGAAGGTCTCGCCCCTGGGCACGGTGAAGTCGATACCGCGTACGGCCGCCACGTCGCCGTACCGCTTGACCAGGCCGGAGACCGCGATAACGGTCTCCGGCCCGCCGGCGTCGAGCAGCGCCGCAGGCCCCGCCGCGGCAAGTGCCGTCGTTCTGGTTTGTGTCACTCCTGATCGAGCCTCCCTTGATCAGCTATTCCCGAGCCTAAACGGGCTGGCGCAGCCGCCCGGCTTTGCGCTCCGCCGTCAATATAGGTTGACGACGGAGCGAGCGTCAACATTAGTTGACGAGGCCGGGGTGCGCCGGCCGCGCGAGCCTGACGTCGTCGGCGCCGGCGCTGCGTCACTCGGTGTCGCCGGCGCCTTCCTCGTCGGAGGCGAGTATCCGGTACAGCGCCTTGCGGGTGTCGGTCAGCAGCTGCTTGGCCTGGGCCGCCTGGGCGTCGGTGCCTGCGCTGACGACCTGCACGGCGGCCATCGCCACCTGGCCGATCAGCCGGCGCATCTCGATCGCGGCGCCGCCGGCGCTCCCGGCCACCACGTCCCACGGCGCGCGCAGCTCGTCGGCGTGTGTCGCCGCGTACTGCCGCCCCTCGTCCGTCAGCTGGTAGGCGCGGCGGCCGCCGTCGCCTGCCTCGGCCCTGATCAGTGCCTCGTCCTCGAGTTGCTGCAGCGCCGGATAGACCGAGCCGGGGCTCGGCCGCCACACGCCGCCGCTTCGGTCGGTGATCTCCTGGATGATCTGGTAGCCGTTCATCGGCTGCTCGGACAGCAGCGCGAGCGCCGCCGCCCGCACGTCACCTCGCCGGGCCCGCGGACCGCGCATCCGGTGCGCCTCCCGCATCCAGGGGCCCACGTGCATCTCAGGGCCGGGGAACCCCGGCCCGGCCGGGAATCCTGGCCCGCCGAACGGGCCGCCGAAGCGCGGCCGCCCGCGGACACGGCCACGTCCGCCGTGTCGCTCGCCCTCGTCGCCGTGCCAGCGGCGATGCTCACCGTCGTCGGCAGGCTCCCATCTGCCCGGTCCGCCACTCCAGTCGCGGTGGTTGTCGTCATGCATGACTTACTCCCTTCCGGGTGACCGTCCGACGCTACTCTGACTGTCACCGTAATTCTAAGATAGCTCAACGATATATCGATATACATCGCGGCGCAACTCCGGGGATTACTGGGACACCGCGCCGCGTCGCCCGCGCCGTGGATGGCCGTTTGGTGCTGCTCCGGCTACACCAGAGGGCCGTTCATCCCAGCCGCTTCCATCCGGTCCAGCGGGCTGGCGGCTACGGGCTGGCGGCTACGGGCTGGCGGCTACGGGCTGGCGGCTACGGGCTGGCGGCTGGCGACGTGCGGCCGGGTGAGAGCGGGCGCCAGCACGGGGCCGGCCAGGAAGCTGTCAGCCCCCGATGGCCGACATCGGCCGGGTGGGCTGCAGGAAGCCCGGATCGTTGATGCCGTGTCCGGGCAGCTTGGCCGCCAGGCAGCGGTGCCAGCGATCGGCCAGCTCGTCCTCGGATGCCCCGGCGCGCAGCGGGGTGCGCAGGTCGCTCTCGGTCCGGGCGAACAGGCAGTTGCGCAGCTGGCCGTCGGCGGTGAGCCGAACCCTGTCACACGCGCCGCAGAACGGCCTCGTGACCGAGCCGATGATGCCGACCGTCTGCGGTCCGCCGTTCACGAGGAACTTCTCGGCCGGCGCCGAGCCTCGCTCGTCCGGGTCGGCCGGGACCAGGCTGAACTGCGTTTGCAGCGTCGCCAGGATCTCATCGGCAGTGACCATCTCGGCGCGCCGCCAGCCATGCTGGGCGTCCAGCGGCATCTGCTCGATGAACCGCAGCTCGTAGCCGCCGCCGAGGCAGAACCGCAGCAGATCCGCCGCCTCGTGGTCGTTGATGCCGCGCATGAGCACGGTGTTGACCTTCACCGGCGCCAGGCCGGTCCCGGCGGCCGCCACCAGGCCCTTCAGTACGTCGCCGAGCCGGTCCCGGCGGGCCAGCGCGACAAAGGTCTCCGGCGACAGCGTGTCGAGTGAGACGTTGATCCGGTCCAGGCCGGCCGCGTGCAGCGGTCCGGCCAGCTTGTCCAGGCCGATGCCATTCGTCGTCATGGCGACCTGCGGCCGCGGGGCCAGCGCGGCGACGCGCTCGATGATTCCGGTCAGGCCCCGCCGCAGCAGCGGCTCGCCACCGGTGAACCGTACCTCGGTGATGCCAAGCCGGGTGACGGCGAGCCCCACCAGAGCGACGAGCTCGTCGTCAGTGAGCAGCTCCGGCCGGGGCAGCCAGTCAAGTCCCTCCGCAGGCATGCAGTACGCGCATCGCAAGTTGCATCGGTCGGTCACCGAAACCCGCAGGTCGGTCGCGGTGCGGCCGTACGAATCGGTGAGCGCCATGTAATCCACCTTACGGCCCGCTCGTCCTAGGCGCACCGGCGAGCGCCACGGGTAGTGCAGCACCCCGGCCGCCAGAAAGCTTCCCATCCAGCCTCGAATGCGGGGAACGGGGCCGCCAGGGGCTAGCTAGCGACCTGGTCGTCGCTCGCCGCAGGGGTAGCGGGTCGGCCTCGCATAGTCGGTGAAATGAGGCTGTCGCTCCTCATACCGGCGGCGGCGTTCAGCGGCGAGGAGATCATCGAGCCTGCCCCCCGGCCGATTGCCCGCAACCGGGATGTTTCCCGGCCACGGCGAGCGCCACCTGGGCCTGGCCGCGCCGCGCTGTCCGCGGCGGCGTCGCCTACGATGCACTCGGCAGCACCAGGCCGACCCGCTCGGCTGACCCAGGATGGTCTCATGACGGTGACCGGCGCTATCTGGCGTGACCAGCTCACCGCGGACGAGCGCGCCGTGCTCGGCCGCGCTGACAACGGCGTGGCCGGAGCGAGGCCCGACGTGCTGGTCGTCGGCGGCGGCATCGTGGGCGTGACCACGGCGTTCGCGTGCGCCGAGGCCGGCCTCGGAGAGGTGCTGCTGATCGAGACGGGCCGGCTCGGCGCCGGCGCGACCGGCGGCGCCACCGGCCTGCTGATCCCCGAGCCGCATCAGTGGAGCGACCCGGAGCCCTTCGTCGACCTCGAGCGCGCCTCGCTGGAACGCTGGCGTGACCTGCAGCAGGCGCTGCCAGGCGGGGTTGGCCTCGTGGAACTCGACTGGCTCGGGCTGGCGCCGCACGACGGCGGCTTCGCCGCCCACCAGCCGCGTGATGTCGAGTGGCTCAATCCCGGCCAGGTGGCCCAGCTTGTGCCCGGCCTCGCCCGTCCGATGGAGGGCGCGCTCATTCGCCGGCAGGCCAGGGTCAACCCGCTGCGCGCGGTGGCACGGCTCGCCGCGCGGCTGCCCGCCGTCGCGACCGGCGTCGCCGCGACATCCGTCGACATCAGCGGCGACCAGGTGGTCGGAGTCGGCACGTCCGGCGGTCACATCAGCCCTGGCGCGGTCGTGTTCGCCACCGGCCGACCGCCCGTGCTTGACGGGCTGCCGCTGCGCATTCCCTCGGACCGGGTCAAGGGTCACCTGCTGGTGACCGAGCGGACCGATGTCACGCTGCCGGGTATCGTCGCGCCCGTCGCGACCCAGATCGAGAACGGCCAGTTGCTGGCCGGCGGCACCTTCGACGCCGGCGACGAGACCCCGGCGGTGCAGCCTGATGTCATCGACGCGATAACGGCAGGCCTGACCGCCGTGCTGCCGCGGCTAGGCGGGCTCGGTGTCGCCTATCAGTGGTGCTGCTTCCGGCCACGGCACCCCGATCGCCGGCCTGTCATCGACAAGGTGCCCGGCCTCGGCAACGCCTGGCTGACCTCCGGTCACTTCCGTACCGGGATTCTCAACGCCCCTGCGACGGCCGCGGTGCTGTGCAGGTGGATCGCGCGCGACACACCGCCGACAGACGCCCGCAGCTGGTCAGCCACCCGCTTCGGCGTGCGCTAGCCCTGCGCAGCGGCCGTTGCGGCCGGGCGCGGCGCAGGCTGCGGAGCCGTCGCCTGCCGCCCGCAGAGCTGCGCCAGGATCAGTCTGCGGTCGTCGGCCTGCCGCTCGGTGATGCCGACCGAGTCGAGGAACTCCAGCAGCGGGATCGCCGTGCGCCGAGTCGTGCCAAGCGCCTGTCTGGCCTCCGCGGCCGTGAACGGCTGTTGCAGCGCCGCCAGAATCGCGGCGGCCGCCGCATCGGCACCCGGCGCCAGGACAACCTGATCGCTGATGCGCAGGAGCTCACCAGCGCGGACCGCGGCAGCGATGCTGTGCCCGTCCAGGCCCAGCTTGCGCAGTCGTCCGGCGTCCGGGGACGCGAACGGGGCGGCGGCGAGATCGGCACGTAGCACCTGCACCGCGGCGAGCACGGGCTCGGGCAGTTGCTCGCCTCCGGCGGCCGGCGGAGGCGAGCCGATCTGCACCGCGCCGCAGGAGATCCTGAACGGCGGTCTGGCCAGCGCGGTGACCAGCCGCCGGTCCGGCAGATCGAGCGCCGCCCTGGCCGCCTCGATCGGCATTCCGGCCGCCAGCGGCTCGGCGGCGGCGTGCGCGGCAAGCACTTCGCCCAGCTGGTGACCGAGCGCGCGCCACCGGCCAGGATCGGCGAGCCACTCGCCCGCGACGGGCTCGGGCAGCTCCGGCACGCCCATCGCGAACAGGGCACTGCTCCGGAGGAGACCGTGCCTGGCGAGCAGCTCAGCGGCGGTCGGCCGGTCGGGCCAGGCGGCGAGCTGCCGGGCGGCCGCGGCGGCGGCGCCCCGGCGGGCCAGCGGCGGCGGCGCGACGTCCAGGACCACCGCCCCGGCGACTGCGGGCCACGACCCGGGCCGGCGGGCGCCCGGATCGCGCAGCAGAACGCGATCGCCTACGTGCAGGGGCAGCGGCTCCGCGAGGCTCAGCCTGGCCAGCCCGGCACCCAGCGGACGTACTCGGGCGATGACCCTGGCCGAGCCGACGTGCAGCGTGAGGGAACGCGCCAGCTGGCCGGGCGCCGCCGCGTCCGTGGCGCCCTGAGCTGCCGTCAGCGCGCCGTCCCCGGCGGGCGGCGGAAGCACCAGCCCGATCCTGACGTCTATCACGTCCGTGAGGGTCCACCGGCCTGGCTGGACCAGCGCCATGCCGCGCCGCAGCGGGTCGCGGCCGACGCCGCGCAGATTCAGCGCGACGCGCGCAGTACCCGTCACCGTGTCTGCGGGCCTGCCGAGGGAGTGGAGCTCGCGGACCCGGACCGGCCGCATTGCCGGAGCCACCAGCAGCTCATCGCCCTTGTGCACGGTGCCGGCCGGCAGCGTGCCAGTCACGACCGTGCCGCCACCGGTCACGCTGAGGGACCTGTCGATCCAGATCCGGGCCGGATCCCCGGCGTCGGGGGCCGGTAGCCGGGCGCACAGCTGGTCGAGTGCAACGACCAGTTCCTGAACGCCGACCCTGGTCACCGAGCTGACCGCCACCGCCGTGATGTCACCGTGCGTGCAGTGGGCGATCCTGGCGGTCGCCTCGGCCAGCACGGGCGCCGGGTCAGCGAGGTCACACTTGGTCACCACGAGCAGTGCGTGCCGGATACCGAGCGCGCGAACCACGGCCAGGTCCTCGGCCGACTCCGGCAGCCAGCCCTGGTCGGCA
>JBOHCP010000164.1:0-9006 GCA_050698875.1 Streptosporangiaceae bacterium
GCTGCGAGCGCTGCCCGCCGCCGAGCGCTAGGTGCTGCTGCTGGTCGCGTGGGAGCAGCTGTCGCCCGCGCAAGCCGCGGCGGTGGTCGGCGTCCCGCAAGGCACAGCGCGCAGCCGGCTGCACCGGGCCCGGGCCGCGCTGCGGCTCGCCCTGACGGGAGCCGTGGCAGACGGCGCGGAGGAGGGGACATGATGGGCTTCCAGACTGACACCGAAGCGCTGGAGTTGCTGCGCGTGCTCGGCCAGGTAGACCCGCCCGCCGCAACAGTCCTAGCGGCCGCGCGGGAGTCGCTACGGTCGGCCGTCACCGACGAGCTGCTAGCTGGACACGCTACCCAAGTAGAGCGGCACGAGGCGCGGCAGTCCGGCCCTCGCCGTCGGCCCGGCCAGGCGCACCCAGAGAATCGGCAACGCCATGTGCCGCCGGCCCCAGGCTGACATTCCAGCCGCAGCTCATGATCTGGCGCTAGCGATCTTTGTCCAGGCGGTGATTGCCTCGCGCCAGGACTGGAGGTGGGCCGGGAATCCGTCGGCGAAGTCACGGAGTTTGTCGTCGGCCGAGCTGGCGAGTGCGGTGAGCCGGTAGGTGACCTCGACCTCGCTGTGGTGGCCGGCAGGGGTGATCGTGATGGTCACGGTGCCGGCGAACTCGCCGGGCGTGAGGCGAGCATAGGAGATGTGCATGCCTGCCTGCCGGTCTGTTACCACCCAGATGGTGTGCTGGCCGTGGGCGGTGGTCTCGAAGACCGTTCCCGGCTCGGTGTCGTCTGGGGCCGGCGCTGCAAAGCGGGGGAACCATCCGGGTGCCCAGTCCTGCTCGCCGCGAGGGGTGAACAGGCGGAACGCTTCAGCAGGCGGGAGGGCGAGCTGAATGCGGCCGGCGAGTCGTCGTTGCGTGCTGATCATGCCTGCTCCGTCAGCTTGTGCGCGTCAGCGGCCGCCAGGGTCAGGTCGTATACCGCCTTGAGCTGGTCGATCTTGGCGAGGACTGGCGGCCCGAAGGGCACCTTGCCCTCGAAGGCGTGCAAGACAATGCCTTCGACCAGATCGCCGAGGGACAGGTCCAGGTATTCGGCCAGGCCCTTGAGAACCTTGAGCGTGTTGCGCTCCATGCGAAGGCCGGTCTGCGCGCGTTCGATTGTTACCATGGTAACAAGATAACAGCGTGCGAACTCAGACGCCAGGCGCGGCGAGTCGCTGCAGTACGCGGTCAGCCGGTGGCGAGAGCAGCCGCCACGTTGTAGGGGACGTGCCGGGGATGCACGAGCAGCGCCCTGGCCAGCTGGCGTACCTGCTGCCGCAGCGGGGCGACCAGATCCTCGCTGTATCGCCACGCCGCTAGCTCGTTGGTGCCGAACCGGGGCGTGATGGACCGCCGGAACCGTCGCGCGTCGCCGCCGTCTCCCCGCCACGTGCCCAGCCACGCCTGCAGGTCGGCGTCTGCGTCCAGACTGGTCCAGCCCATCAGCTGTTCGCCGATCTGGCCAGCCGCGTCGACGACGAACCCGTCCCGTCCGGCGCCGGTGATGCCGTGCACCCGGCCCTCACTGCGGTGCCCGTGGTGGATGCTGGCCGAGCTAAACCGGGCTCCGACCGCCAGGGCCGCGATGGCGTGCCCGGCCTCGTGCCAGGCGGTACGCACGGCAGCCTGCCGGGCCGGCGCCAGGCTCGGATAGCAGCCGCAGTTGTACCGCTGGTGCACCCACCGGACGTGGACGATGGACTCGTCGTCGTACCGGACGAGCCGGCGCAGCTCGGCCCGGATGGCGGCCAGCGCCCGCCTCTCGGCGGGTGTCAGCGCGGTCATGTGCGGCAGACTACGCGGTGAGCGCGGACACTGGCCGCGCTGTAGTGGAGGACGAATCCCACGAACTCCCGATGGGAGGCGGAATGCCCGACAAGCTGACAGCGAAGGGCCTGGCCCGACTGCACGACGCTGCGGCCCGGCGTGTCGCGCCGGACGGCGTGCCGGGCCTGGTGTACCTCGTCGCCAGTGGTGCCGATGTACGCGTCGAGGCGCTCGGCCAGCTCACGATTGGCGGGCCGCCGGTCCGGCGGGACTCGCTCTTCCGGATCGCCTCGGTCACCAAGCCGGTGACCGCCGCGGCCACGCTGGCCCTGATCGAGGAGGGCCTCATTGGCCTGCACGATCCGGTGAACGACCTGCTGCCCGAGCTGGCCAGGCCGCGGGTGCTGTGGCGGATGGACGGGCCGCTCGACGACACGATCCCGGCCGGCCTGCCGATCACCACCAGGGATCTGCTCGCCTTCACCTTCGGCTTCGGCGCCGTGACCGAGATGTTCATGGTACCGGAGCCGTGGCCGGTTCAGACTGCGGTCACCGAGCTACGGCTGGCTGCCTTCGGACCGCCAGACCCGGCAAGCCAGCCAGATCCCGACACGTGGCTGGCCAGGTTCGGGGAGCTGCCGCTGCTGGCGCAGCCCGGCGAGCGATGGATGTACAACACCGGGTCGTGCGTGCTCGGAGTGCTGCTCGCTCGCGCCGCCTGGCAGTCGTTCGGCGACGTGCTGCGGACCCGGATCTTCGAGCCGCTCGGCATGCCCGACACGGCGTTCTGGACCAGCCAGACTGGTCGGCTGGCCGAGGCATACCGGCCGACGCCGGACGGGCTGGTGGTGGTCGACCCGCCCGGCGGCGCGTGGAGCAGGCCCCCGGCGTTCGAGGATGGTGCTGCCGGGCTCGTGTCTACTGTGGACGACATGTACGCGTTTGCCCGGATGCTGCTCGGTGGCGGGGCGCCTGCGCTGGCGCCCGAGTCGGTCGCCGCGATGACGATCGACCAGTTGACGCCCGAGCAGAAGGCCAGCGGCGGCCTCGGGTTCGACTTCTTCGACCACCAGTCGTGGTCATACGGCCAGGCGGTGCAGGACAGCGGCGCGTTCGGCTGGAACGGCGGCTACGGCTCATCGTGGCTTGTCGACCCCGCGGCTGACCTGGTCGTCATCGTGCTGACGCAGCGCCTGTTCGAGTCGCCGGAGCCGCCGCCGGTGCATCGCGACATCCAGGCGGCCGGTTACGCGGCACTGGCCACGAGCTAGCCCGTTACCTGGCTAGGGCACCCATAGGATCCCACGCTGGCAGCACGATGGGAGGTGTCGCCAGCGCCTGCTGCAACTCTGCGGGCAGCGCGCTGCGGCGGGCCGCGATCTCGAACACGTACTGCCCGAACCACGAGTCGTTCATGGTGTAGAAGCCGTCCTTGCCGCGCTCGGCTCCCCAGCTGTTCTCCACCCGCCACCTGCGGGTGACGCCGTCCAGCACGTCGACGCCGGTGAACAGCATCGCGTGCGTCATCTGCGTCTCGTGGTAGGCCAGCCGCTCGGCCTTGTCGAGCGTGAACGCGGTGTCGTAGACCGCGGGCAGGTCGTACAGGCTGGCGTCCCAGATCCCGTAGTCGTTGCTCATCATCTTGCCGACGTCGCAGCCGAACCACACCGGCTCGCCGCCCTGCAGCGTGCGCGCTGCGATCTCCTTGATCAGCGGCATCTCGACGTTCAGGTAGGTGACCGGAGGGCCGCCGACGGTGTTGCCGAGGTACTCGACCGTGAAGGTCCGGCCCATCGGGCTGGACGGCCGCGGGTCGTGAACCAGGCACACGTAGTCCTCCAGCGGCAGTTCCACGTACCTGGCCGCGAACTCCTGCGGGGTCAGCACGCCGTCGCGGTGGAACTGCTTGTCCTTGTCGGTCCACTGCCAGTCGAAGCGCTCCGGCGGGGTGCCGAGGTGAATGCAGAGCACCCGGTGGACGGTCCGCAGGATCTCCGCCTTCTCCGCGCGGGCCGCCTCGGGTCCCGCTGTCGCAGCGGCGTCTCGCACCGACTTCGCGCCCTGGCGGAGCAGGTAGCGCAGGACCGAGTTCATCCGGGCGGTGTTGCCGGAGCTCTGCGTCTCCGGCATGTACCCCTTGGGCACCAGGCCGTGCTTGGCCACCAGGGCGGCGAACATGTTCCACTGGCCGCCATCCCCGGCGACCGACTCCAGCAGGAAAGCGACGGTCCGGTCGTCAGCGTCGCGGCCGGAGGTCTCGATGATCGCCTCGAGGAAGTAATTGGCCCGCTCGATCTTGTCCCAGAACATCGCGTGATTCTGGGAGAACTCGAAGTCCTTGAGCCCTGTCTTGCGCATGACCCCGACGCGCAGCAGGTTCAGCCCGGCGAACAGCCAGCACCGGCCGCTGCGCTCCTGGTTGGTGACCTTCCAGTCGTCCAGGTGGGTGGACAGCGAGTGGTCGATGCTGTTGATGATCTCCCGGTTGATCGCGACGTCATCGACCGAGACCCTGGTGACCGCGTTCTGCGCCAGCCGGTAGGCCGGATTGGTGGCGAAGTCCTTGCGCAGCAGTTCCAGATCGGCCGCCGCCAGCGTTCCGTCCATCCGGCTTCCCTTCTCCCGGTCTTTCTCAGCCCGCCTTCAACGTACCAGCGCCCGGCGAATCGGGCATGCCCGGCTTTTGCCGGAACCTGGCTGCGGCCAGAGCGTCATCGTCGGGTAGGTCGACCGGATCAACGACTCGGGACTTGAGGCGAAGACTCGCCTCTGCCAGAGCGAACTGCGGAGCTGGCCGTGGCGCACGCTGGCCGAAGCTGACGCGCGGAGCTGACGGCTCCCTGGTCAGGTCTTCTTCGCGCGGCTGGGCGCCACCCGTGGCAGCTCGCCGGGCTGCTTCGGGTAGACGGGCGGCCATGGCGCGTCGGGCAGCCCGGCCGCCTGGTCCCGGTCGACCATGGCCAGGAACGGCTCGAGCGACTGCAGATGGTCGTCCATGGCCTGCCACGGATCGCCGACCTCCTCGAGCCGGCGCGGCAGCGAGGAGATCGTGAACTGGTCGGGGTGGACCTGGTCGATCTCATCCCAGTGCAGCGGCGTGGACACCTGGGCTCCCGGCCGGGCTCGCACCGACCAGGCGCCGAAGACGGTCTTGTGCGGGGCGTTCTGATTGAAGTCGAGGAACACCCGCTGGCCGCGCTCTTCCTTCCACCAGGCGGCGGTGATCAGGTCCGGCCGCCGGCGCTCGAGCTCGCGCGCGATCGCGACCGCGGCGCTGCGCACCTGGTAGGCGTCCCACCGCGGCTGCAGCCGCACGTAGACGTGCAGGCCACGGTTCCCCGTTGTCTTCGGATAACCGGTCACCCCGGCGTCGGCCAGCAGCGCGCGCAACTCGGCCGCCGCCTGCTGGATGTGCGCGAACGTGACGCCGGGAGTCGGGTCCAGGTCGATCCGCAGCTCGTCGGTGTGCTCGGCGTCGCTCGCCAGGTATGGCCAGACGTGGAAGCCGAGGCAGCCGAGGTTGACGGCCCACAGCACGTGGTCGATGTCGGCGGCCACCAGGGCCTGCGAGGTCGTGCCGTTCGGCGTCGCGACGATGGTGGTCTGGAGCCAGTCAGGAGCGTTCTTCGGCACCCGCTTCTGGAAGAACGACGGCCCGCCGGCACCGTCAGGGAACCGCTGCAGTAGCACCGGCCGGCCGCCTATCGCGCGGAGCAGCGGACCGGCCGCGCGCAGGTAGTGGTCGGCCAGGTCGCCTTTGGTCTCCCCGTGCTCGGCGAAGTAGACCTTGCCGGCCGAGGTGATGAGGTCGCGCCCGGCTGCCGCCCGGCCGGGCTCTGGCTGACTCATGACCACGATGCTAGCCGCCGGGTGTCCGCTGGCCCCCGATACGGTCAGCCGCGTCCGGCGGGGCCGGCCCGCAACGATAGCCTTTCGCCGGTAGATGGTGATCCCCGACTAGCGCTCAGGACTCGTCAGTGACAGACAGTGTTCGGGCCGTGGCCTTCGACCTGGACGACACCCTCGCGGTGTCGAAGTCCCGGATCGACGACCGGATGGCCGACCTGCTGGCCCGGCTGATCCGGGCCACTGACGTCTGCATCATCTCGGGCGGCAGCTTCGAGCAGTTCGAGAGCCAGGTGCTGCTGCACCTCAAGGCAGACACCGACGCGCTGGCCTCGCTGCACCTCATGCCGACCTGCGGTACCCGCTACTACCGCTGCGTCGACGAGCATTGGCAGCTGATCTACGCCGAAGACCTGGCTGAGCAGGACAAGCGCCGCATCATCACGGTGCTCGAGCAGGGCGCCAGGGACCTGGGCCTGTGGGAGGACCGGGCCGCTGGCGAGCGGATCGAGGACCGCGGCAGCCAGATCACCTTCTCCGCCCTCGGCCAGCAGGCGCCGCCGGCCGAGAAGTACCAGTGGGACCCGGATAACGAGAAGAAGCAGCGGCTGCGCGCGTACGCCGCCGAGAGGCTGCCGGGCCTGGAGGTGCGCGTCGGCGGCTCGACGTCGGTGGACGTGACCCGGCAGGGCATCGACAAGGCCTACGGGATGCGCAAGCTCATGCACGAGCTCGGGCTCGCCGCCGACGAGATCCTGTTCGTCGGTGATCGCCTGGAGCCGGGCGGGAACGACCACCCGGTGCGAGCGGTCGGGGTTCGCTGCGTGGAAGTTACCTGCTGGCAGGACACGGCCGACTACGTCGAGCGGCTACTGGCCGCGGCGGAGGTCACCGGGAACGGGCCGCGGCTGGAGGTGCCCGCGTGGCCATGAACGACCGGGCTGGAAAGCCGGCCTCCGCCGCGGACCTCGTGGACGTCGCGGCGCTGGTTACCGCCTACTTCAGCGAGCATCCCGACCCGGCCGAGCCGTCCCAGCAGGTCGCGTTCGGAACGTCCGGGCACCGCGGCAGCGCCCTGCGGCTGTCGTTCAACGAGGATCACATCGCGGCCATCAGCCAGGCGATCTGCGAGCACCGGGCGACGGCCGGGATCACCGGGCCGATCTTCGTCGGCCGCGACACCCACGCGCTGTCGGAGCCCGCCATGGCCACCGCGCTGGAGGTGCTGGCCGGCAGCGGCGCGGAGACCCTGATCGACAGCCGCGACGGCTACACGCCGACGCCCGCGCTGTCGCGCGCCGTGCTGGTCTACAACGAGGGCCGCCACGCCGGGCTCGCGGACGGGATCGTCATCACCCCGTCGCATAACCCGCCCGAGGACGGCGGCTTCAAGTACAACCCGCCCGACGGCGGCCCGGCCGGGTCTGCGATTACGTCGGCGATCCAGCAGCGCGCCAACGAGCTGCTGGCCGCGGGCCTGCGCGGGATTCGCCGGATCCCGCTGGCGACGGCCAGGGCGGCGGCTGGCCGGTTTGACTTCCTCGGCGCGTATGTGGCGGCGCTGCCCCTGGTCATCGACGTAGCGGCGATACGGGCGGCCGGGGTGCGGATCGGCGCCGACCCGCTCGGCGGTGCGAGCGTCGGCTACTGGGCCGAGATAGCCGAGCGATATGAGCTCGAGCTCACCGTGGTCAACCCCGACGTCGATCCGACCTTCCGCTTCATGACGCTGGACTGGGACGGCCGGATCAGGATGGACTGCTCGTCGCCGAGCGCGATGGCGTCGCTGATCGGCCGGCGGGCTGACTTCGCGATCGCGACAGGGAACGACACCGACGCCGACCGGCACGGCATCGTCACGCCCGATGCCGGTCTGATGAACCCGAACCACTTCCTCGCCGCCGCCATCGACTACCTCTGCCGGTACCGGAGCGAGTGGCCGGGTGCCGCCGCGGTCGGCAAGACCATGGTCAGCTCCTCGATGATCGACCGGGTCGCGGACGACTGCGGCCGGCCCCTGGTCGAGGTGCCGGTCGGGTTCAAGTGGTTCGTGCCTGGCCTGCTCGACGGCACCGTCGCCTTCGGCGGCGAGGAAAGCGCGGGAGCGTCCTTCCTCTGCCGCGACGGGCACGTGTGGACCACCGACAAGGACGGCATCATCCTCGACCTGCTGGCGGCCGAGATCCTGGCGGTGACCGGCAGCACGCCGAGCGCACGGTACCGGTCGATCACCGAGCGGCTCGGCGATCCCGCCTACGCCCGGGTCGACGCGCCCGCCTCCCGGCCGCAGAAGGCCGTACTCGCGCGGCTGTCGCCGGATCAGTTCGCCGTCGGCGAGCTGGCGGGGGAGCCTGTGCTCGCGAGGCTGACCAGCGCGCCAGGCAACGGCGAGCCCCTCGGGGGCATCAAGGTAGTAACGGAGTCCGGCTGGTTCGCGGCCCGCCCCTCCGGCACTGAGGACGTGTACAAGCTGTACGCGGAGTCGTTCCGCGGCCCTGGGCACCTGGCGCGGATTCAGGACGAGGCCCGTGAGCAGCTGGCCGCGGTCCTGGCCTAGCTCGCGGCCCGCCCCCGCGCGACCGGCCCGGCACCCATCAGCACAGGCCGAACCACGAGCGGCACGGCTCGAATCCGGCCACGGTCACAGCTGCGCCGTGGCCCGCTGCCTGCCAGGCCCTTGCCGTGAGACGGAGCTGGACCAGCTCGACCAGGCCCTGCGCCGAGTCGCTCAGGCACACGCCGTTGCCGGAGTATCCGATCCGTCGGGAAACGCCCAGCGACGCGGCGTTGTCGGCGCGGGCCGATGTGACCGCGGCCAGCGCGCCGAGCTGGTCGAACGCCAGCCCGAGAATCGCCAGTCGCATGGCCACGCCGATGCCGCGGCCACGGACGGACGGGATCAGCCAGGACCCGGAGTCGACGGTCCGCAGGACCGGGAACTGCTCAGCCTCGAGGGACTGGATGCCCACCACCGCGCCGTCGCTTTCCACCGCGAACTCCAGGCACCACGACGACGGCGACCAGGTCCCGACCGAGCGCCAGTACGACTGATAGCAGAGCCTCGCGCGGTTCTGCCGCAGGTCGAGACCGGGCAGCAGCTCGGCGTGCGGGTCATGCTAATAGTCGTCGGGCTGGATCGCCGCCAGGTGCGGCAGGTCGGCCTCCGTCACCGGACGCAGCACGACTCCCCTGCAGTGCAGCCGGAGGCCGAACAGCGGCCAGGCGGGCATCGTCATGCCTGCGAGTGTGCCAGAGCCGGTTCGGGATCTTCCCTGATGGAGCGGTGCCCGGCCACGCGACGCGACCACGGCGATGAGTGACCGGGCCGGCCCGCTGCCCGCCGTCGTCGTGAACGCTGCGCGGGTGCGGGA
>JBOHCP010000165.1:0-8985 GCA_050698875.1 Streptosporangiaceae bacterium
GATTAGGGCCTTGCGCTGGTTGCTGGTGCCGGAGCGGATGATGTCGTCGATGTGCTCGGCGACCTGCCGGAGGGTAGCCGCGGGGGGCTTGGCTGGGGCTGTGGCGAGGCGGGCGGCGAGTTCGTCCCGGCGGGCGCGTAGTTGTTGCGACCGGGCTTTGAGCTGGGCCAGCCGTTCGGCGAGGTCCTCGGGATCGAGGGTGCCCTGCTCGAACGCAGCCAGGTAGCGGTCGATCGCCGCGCCTGTCCTGGCCAGTTCGTGGTCGACAGCGGTCAGTTCGGCGCGTCGCGCTTGCTCCCCGGCTGCATGGCTGGTCTGCGCCGCGGTGATCGCGTCGGCGATGAGGCCGTGCTGGTCTCGGTAGAAGCTCGCAAGCGCGGCGATCACTGCGCCCTCGACGGCGTCGGCGTCCAGCCGGCTGGCCCGGCAGCGCGCGGTGTCGTAGCGGATGCGGGTGAAGCAGGTGCAGTACCGGTAGATGCGGCTCCGGCCGTGCGCGCGGGTGCCGATCACCGCCTTGCCGCAGGACGGGCAACGCATCAGCCCGGTGAGCAGGTAGTCCGAGGCGCTGGCGGCCCGCTTGGCGTGGTCATCGCCGCCGGCGGCCAGGATTCGCCGCGCCTGATCGAAGACGGTGTCGTCGATGATGGCCGGGTAGGATCCGGTGGCGGTGATGCCGCGGAAGGTCAGCTCGCCCAGGTAGATGCGGTTGGACAGCACGCGCAGGACCTGGTGCGCCGACCATCGGCCGCCGGTGGTGGTCCGGCGCCCGCGGTCGTTCAGCGCGCGGGCGACGGTCTTGCCGCCGAGCCGGTCCCGCGTGTACAGGCCGAAGATCAGCCGGACGGCGGCCTCGTCCTGATCTGGGATGAGCGTGCTAGTGGCGGGTTCGACCTGGTAGCCGAACGGGCGGCGGCCGCCCTTCCATTTCCCGGCGGCGGCCTTGCGTTCCATGTCGGCGATGACCCGGTCGATGATGGTGTCGCGTTCGAACTGGGCGAACATGCCGAGCATCTGGACCAGCATCCGGCCCATGGGGGTGGCGGTGTCGAACGGCTCGGTGGCCGACCGGAACACCACGCCCGCGTGGTCGAGGTCATCCAGCAAGGTGATCAGGTCCCGCAGGCTGCGGGTGAGCCGGTCGACCCGGTAGACCAACAGCACGTCGATCGACCCGGCCCGCGCCGCGGCGAGCGCGCGCTGCAGGCCGGGCCGGTGCGTGCTGGCCCCGGAGGCGTCGTCGGCGACCCGGGCGGCTTGGCGCCAGCCGGGCTGGGAGCCGATGTAGGCCGCGAGCCGGGTGTCCTGGGCCGCGATCGAGTAGGGCTGGTGCTCGTCGTCGGTGGACCGGCGCACGTAGACGCCGACTCGGACATCGCCCGCCACGCCGCCCGTGGTGGCTGTGGTGGTCAGCGTCACTGGCCCGCCCTTCTCACCGGCGCAGCGATGCCACTGAGGGTCATCCGCGCCATGGGTTGTCATGCGGCATGGTCAGTGTCGCTCGCCACGCCCGGGAGGGGAATCAGCATCGCGAAGTCCGCGCCCGGCCCGTCCGCGTTCGGGGCCGAGCGGTGCTGCCAGGCGGTGATGAGGACAGCAAGCGCGGCCGCTGCCTGCTCGCGCTGCTGGCTGGTCATCGGCTCGGTGGCGATCCGGTCCACGTGGACTCACCCCGGTCGGCCGCTGGGTTGATCGCTGGAACATGGCATCGCTGTGTGCGCCCCGCCCCTGCCGCCGAACTGCCGCCACCAGAGCAATCCGGTTCTGGGGCGGGTTTTTGACGCCGCCGGGCCGGCCAGTTCGCTGACACCTGAGAGATCGCCTTCTGCGGCCGGTTTGTTCACGCGCCGCGCGGGAAGAGATGCGTGCAGCCCGCAGCCGCCCCGTGAGCATCGCACCCGCGCGGGACCAACTTCAGCCGCCGCGCTCGACAATCGTTCGATATGCCTCCTGGAGGTATCAGTCTGGGAGCCCATCGGAAGGGTCAGACTCGCGTCTGCCCGCGCAAACAGCGGGTGCGGGGATACCAGTCTCAGCAGGAATGCGCATGGGAGTGCGCGCTGGTTGGCGAACCGGCATCCGGATTGCGCGCGCTGGCACATGCGATGGACGGGCGAAGGCGCTTCGGCGTTGTCCGGCAGTGAGCTGGTTCGGGAACGCCAGCGGGCCTGAAGCGGCGGTAGTTAGCAGCGAGGTACGCCGCAGGTACACCGACGCACGGATGTGAGGTCAGCGCGGCGCGCTAGCCACCGGTGTCTTCAGGCGGTCTGCATGACCGGGACTGGCGGCGGCTCGCGTGCAATCTGCGTAGCACCGTGTTCGCTGACGGGCAACGGGTTGACCAGAGCCCAGGTGCTGCGGCCGCAAACTTGACGAGTGACACACGATGCGACCCAGATGACCCTCTGCGGTGATCATCTGAGTTTGGCGATGGCGTCGTCGAGCGAGGTAAGGTCTCCGTCGATCGCTGCGCATGAAGCTTGATCGAAAAGGTGCCAGTTACCGTTCCGATGCCAGGGCAGCCCGAGGCGGAACCGTGCGCTCCACAGGTCGGCTCTGGTTCTCCAGGGGTTCCCGATCTTGCCGACGTCGTCCTCGTGCGACGTGGCCGCCACTTCCGGGTCGAGTTGCCCGGCGAAGGGATCGCTGGCGCCTCCAGCTACTTCTCCGGGGATAAAGGGGTCCGATGTCGATTGCAACACTCCACGCCCAGCCGGCTTCGCTGACGTCGCAAATGTCGTGCTCGGCGAGCTTGCTACCCACCAGGCCGCGTCTGTGTCTGCGCTCTTCGGTGAGGGGATCCGGCTGGTCCCACTGGACAATGTCCACCCAGACTCTGGAGCCGGGGTCGAATGAGGCCACGAACCGGCTGCCAGGCTTGGCATCCGCCGGGAGGAGGATCCGATCTTCTGCTGCGGGATCGTTCAGGTCAACGTAATCGGCCGGCCGTCCCCGGCCCAGCGAGCCGAGACAGCTCAAGGCAACGCTCGGTTCGTGACTGGCCCAGCACCTCGCTGGCCAGGTCGAACAGGGACTCAGTCGATACGTGCGAGATCCCCAGTAGGGCCGACAGCATCTCCGTCGAACGCTGCCTGGTCCCCATAGGGCCAGTACAGCAGGGTTCTGCGACCACAGCCAGGCCAACTGGGAGGCACCGTTGACGCGCCAGGAGAGGCTGTTCCAGACGCAGAACGCCCGGCGGGCAGGACGACGCAGAACCAGCCAGTGTGGATACTCGGGTACTTAGGTACTATAGTATCTATGACTTCTGGAGGTTCGTGATGACTGCGCCGCTGAAGATCGATGAGCGGACTGACGAGCTCGCCAGCCATGCCGCGCACTTCCTGGGCATCACCAAGAAGCAGTACGTGGCCGAGGCAGTAGCCTTCTACACCGACCACCGCCGGGCCGAGATCGAGCGGGGCGTGAAGGCGGCGCTGGCGTCCCTGGACGGCGGCCGCGAGGCCGAGGTGCGGCTTCTGAGCGGGCTGAGCGCGGAGCGGGTCGAGGAACTGGGCGGGGCCGGGTGAGCGGGCTGCCCGGCGCGGTGCGCCCGACGGTCCGGTGCACGCGTGAGGATCTCGGTTATCCAAAGCTGCCGCCGGCGACTTTACCGCTGGACCGGCTGGACGCACCGGTGCTGCGCAAGGCGCAGGAGGTGTGCCGGACCGACCCGCCAGCGACGGGGCGGATTGCCAGCATCGACGATCGGGTGCTGTGGAAGGTCAAGATCGAGCGGTGGCGCGGCGCGGTGTGGTGCGACCTGCCGCGGCGCTGGCTGGTCGCCGCCGGTCGGCGCGAGGCAGGCTCGCCCGACGACTTCTACGCCGACTTGGCCGACAAGGGCCGCCGGTGGCGCGCCGAGCACAACCGGGCCGCCGCCCAGTCGGTCGCCACCGACACCCTGATCACGCCGCTGCTGCCCACAGCCGACGATGAGGACCGAATCCGCCTTGAGCAGGCCGCAGCGGTCGTGGACGAGATCCGCCCCGCGGTCCGGGACCTGGTGCTCTCCTCGGCCAGGACCGCGGGAGAGCAGTCCGACGAGGCTGGCGGCTGTGCCATCGCGGTGCTCGTGCGGCGCACCGAGCACGAAGTCTATGTAGGGATCCGGATCAGCGGACCAGTGCGGGAGAGCGTCACCGCGGTGATCCTGGCCGCCGTCCCAGCAGTCGCCGACCCTGCCGGATGGTTCCTGGACGTCATGCCCGGCCGGTCAGCTACCCCAGGCGAGCTGGTCTGGTCCAACCTGCTCGACCCGGCCGTGCTTGACCACCTCCTCACCGGAGAGTCCGCAGCCGGCTGAAAGCGCGCAAGCTAGCAGCGTGCCGACGGCGTGGTCTGCTTGCCCGTCGATCGCGCCGTAACTAGCCGGATTAGCATCTCAGGTCCATCTGCCAAAACCAGCCCACGGTTCGGGTGCCGGTCCACTAGGCCCACCCAATTTGGTCAATGCACGAACCCTGTGCTCTGACGGCGGGTCTGCCTGCGGCTGCGGGATGCGGAAGACGGGCACGATCCGGCCTCGCGTGCTGGACGAGGTGATCGCGGGCATCCGGGTGCGTGCCAACGAGGGCGGCCACCACCGTCGCACCACCCGCACGCCGACCATTTCGCATAGGCGTGGACCTCCCCTGGAGGCGGGCCAGGTAGGCACACGGAGCGAGGCGGGCAGGCCGTACCTCCAACAATTCCACTCATACACCCAGGCGAAACGGCACTTTCAACGAGAGACGACGCACCCCAAGGTGCGAGCCCACACCCCCATGAGCGGGAGCGAACGTCTACTTGCCGCTTGCCCGCCGAAGCCGATCCCACCGGCTGCGGGCCGCTTCGACCGCCTGCCAGTTGCACTCCGCCCACTCGGCCATCGCAGCCAGCGGCCCGTCGAGCTAGCGGCCAAGGTCAGTGAGCTCATACAGCGTGGCCGTCTCGATCCGCCCACCGTCGAGATGCCGGGCAACGAGCCCGTCGCGTTCCGCTCGGCGAAGCGTCTCGGTCAGCACCTTGTACGAGATGCCATCCAGGGCATCGTGGAGGTCCTAGTAACGGCGGCCTCGCTCAAGTAGTCCGGCAAGCACAGCGAGAGTCCAACGTCCCGCGAGAAGTCGGACGAGAGGAATGGCTGGTCGCCACTGCTCGACGGTGGTTGGTTCGGTTTGGCCGTTCCGTGGTTCCCCGGGGATGACCAGGATCGGAACCATCGCCCCGTTCGCCGCCGCGGTGAACGAGCGGATCGTCCGGCGCCTGACGGACGCCGGCGCACTAGCCGGGGCACGGGTTCATCCGATGGACCTCTACCTCGCGCTCAAGGCCTACTCGTCGGGCCTCAGCCAGCCAGAGCCGCGCAAGCCAGCGCAGACCTGGCAGCCGGTCGGCCCGGTCGTGGACGCACTGGAGCATGCGTACGAGCTGTCGTTCGGCGCGGTCAGGCCGTCTGGTCAGCCCCTGCTGGTGGCCGTGGACTCGTCGGGCTCGATGCGCCGGTGGTCGAAGAACCTGCGTGAGCTCGCGCAGTGGCGGGGCTCGGGGGCGGAACGGATATGTCGCTGTTCTCCTGGGCGCTTGACCAGCGGCTGGAGATCGACGGAGTGGTCGTACTAACCGATAACGAGACGTGGGCTGGCCGCCAGCATCCGGTGCAGGCGCTGGACGCCTACCGACAGTCGGTGAACACGCGTGTGCGGGTCGTGGCCGTCTCGATGACCGCCACCGGCATGACGGTCGGCGAGCCCACCGCCGAGGGCGTACCCAACATGGCGGGCCTGGACGCCTCGCTGCCCGCGCTCATTACCGGGTTCGTCCGGTAGGACGACCGCCCCACGCGTCGGATGTTGCCGCGCGACCGGGCCGGGGCAGTGGGCACATAGCATGTGAACCGGACCTGAGGCCGGACACGAGGACTGGGGATTGCAGTCGCATAACCACCAGACGGACAAGTACCCGGCGCCTCCTACCCCGGAACGGCTCGGCCTCACGCCGGTTACTCAGCCAGGCATGCGCCGCTCGGGAGCCGCGCTCCCGAGAATGAAGAAGTTCCGCTTCGAGCTGCTCGCCGCGTGGATCGCTGCGAATTTCCCGCCCTGCAGGGTGGCCGATATCGGCGGCGGTAAGGGGCTGCTGAGCTATCTGCTTGACCTGCAGGGGTTCGAGTCCACCGTCATCGATCCGGTACTGCAGCCGATCCCTGGCAAGTACCGCAACCCTGCCACGGGCCGCCAGGTGAAGACGCTCGCGGACGCGTCGGTCGCACACATCACCCAGCCGTACTCGCTCGATCTGGGGCGTGACTTCGACCTAATTGTCGCACTGCACGCGCACGGGGTCAACCAGCGGATCCTCGACAGCGTGCAGGCATACGGCAGCAGTTGCGTCGTGCTGCCATGCTGCGTCATAGCTGAGCCAGCGGCACCGCCGCCAGGTCAGGACTGGTTCAGCTGGCTGGCTGACCGCGGCCGTCAGCTCGGTCTGGCGGTCGAGTACTTCTATCTGAACTTCAGCGGTCAGAACGTCGGTTTCTACGTGCGAGGCGCGCGCCCGAGCGCTCAGCTCGCACCGAGCGGTCAGCAGCCGAGGACGCTGGCGGCACCAGAGTAACTACGTCTCGGCTGGTGCCGATTGGTCTGCCGCGACGGGACCTTGGTGCAGGCCGAACGCGCCCGGCTGCGGATACGGTGAAGAAATGACAGCCAGCGCAGCCCCGGCCGGTATCAGGGTGTTCCTGCTCGACGGTTACGGGATCGTCCGGCGTGGCGTCAGGGACATGCTGGAAACTGAGCCGGACATCACGGTCGTCGGCGAGGCCGGCAGCGCCGAGCCCGCGCTGGCGCGCATCCCCGCGCTGCGACCTGATGTCGCCGCCCTGGATGCCGCCTGCCCGACGGTGACGGCGTCACGGTCTGCCGCGAGATCCGCTCCCGCATGCCGGAGGTTGGCTGCCTGATGCTGACCTCGTTCGGCGACGACGAGGCGCTGTTCGACGCCATCATGGCGGGCGCAGCCGGATACGTGCCCAAGCAGATCCGCGGCACCGACCTGGTCGGCGCGGTACGCACCGTCGCCATGGGCGAGTCCATGCTCGATCCCATGACCGCCAGCAAGGTGCTCGCCCGGATGCGTGACCAGGCGACCAAGACGGGACCCGCTGGCCGGCCTCACCCAGCAAGAGCGCAAGATCCTCGAGCTGCACCGCACCCGTCATCTCCGTCAGCTTGGCGTTGCCCTCGACACCAGCGGCGCCGGTGCCGCGCCGGTGCCTGGGCGGCCTGCGCGCCCCGTCGACCGCGGGCGCGCTGACTTCGGGGCGGCCCGTCACGGGTGCGTCCGCCGCTCCGGAGCCCGAGTGAGCCGGAGCGCGAGCGCGGGGCAGGCGCTCACCGCGCGCCTGGCGTGCGCGGCCAGCCCGTCCGGTATCCGGTTCTCGATGATCGGGTAGCCCCACTCGTCGAGCTCGATCAGCTCGGGCAGCAGATCTGCGCACAGGCCATGTCCCGTGCACGCGATGGGGTTGACCTCCAGCCGCATGGTCACGACCAGTTACCGTCCCGCCGTCGTCCGGCCGGCTCGGTAGCCGCGCCATCCCAGCTGCCCCGTCCCGTCGCCAGGCACCGCCGCTGCCGAGAGTGCGCGTGCGCCTCCGCAGCGAACGCGGTCAGTGCCGATGCGGCCATCCGGACGGCGCCGTCCGGGTGACGGCACGCGCCCCGGCCGCTGATCTGGCCGAACCGACGCTGCAGCCGGCCGAGCGGGTCGCCGTCGGGCCGGCCAGCGGCGAGTTGCGCGAGGTCGGATGCGATGGCGGGCAGACCGAACATGCACGGGCCGCACTGCTGCGCGCTCTGACTCGCGAGGTAGCCCAGGATGCTGGCGGCCTCAGACAGGCCGCACTCGGCGCCCGGCAGCACGAAGAGCACCCCGGCTCCCGGCGCGCCGCCGACCTCGCTCAACCCGGCCCGGGTGAACGGCAGGCCGGCGACCGCGCCGACGTCATGCCAGGTGCCGAAGTAGCCACCGACCAGCACGGCTTCCGCATCCTGGTGCGCCCCGGCCAGGGTCAGCACGGCACCGATTCGCGCGCCGGCCTCGATCTCGTACACACCGGGCCGGGCAACTGCCCCGGTGACGGTCGTCAGCATGCTGCCCGCAGCGCCCGCGGCACCGGCCTGCCAGAACCACCGGGCGCCGTACCGGGCGATCAGCGCCACGTGCGCGAGCGTCTCGACGTTGGCCACCAGCGTGGGCTGCTTGCCGACGCCCCGCTGGAACGGCCGCGGCGGCGTGAATGTCGGCCTGGCCTCGCCGCCGTTCAGCCAGTGCACCAGCGCCGTCTCCTCGCTGGCGACGTAGCCCTCGGGCACGGCGTGCACGGTAACCGGGATCCGGTCCAGGCCAGCGCGGGCCCGCTCGGCGACCGCGTCCTGCACGCCGTCGACCAGCCAGTCGCGGTGCCGGGCGAGGCACAGGTGCGCCTCGGCGGCGGCGACGGCATCGGCGGCGAGCGCCAGCCCGTCCAGCACCAGATGCGGCGCGCGGGCCAGCAGGGCCTGATCCTTCTCGCTCGCGGGCTCACTCTCCATGCCGTTGCCCACCACGACCCGGCGGCCGCGGCCGACTGCCACCGCGCGCATCTTGGTTCCGGTGGGAAAGCTTGCGCCGCCTCTGCCGGTAAGGCCGGCGTCCGCCACCTCGTCGATGAGGCTGTCCTGGCCGGCCACGGGCGGCAGTTGACCGTAGCGATCGGTGTGCTCGCGGAGCGGCGCGCGGCGGCCCTGCTGCCACCCGGCTGTGAGGCGGCTCACGCTCACGGGCCGCGGCCCGCGCTGGTCGAACGGGATCACCCGGCACCTCCCGGCCGCGTGACGGCGCGCGGCTCGCCCGCGATCAGCACACTCGGTTCGCTCGGGTGTGCGGCGTTCGGGGCGATCACGGCCCCCGCGGCCGGCCTGGAGGAGCCGAGCAGGCTGCTGGGCGTGCCGGCCCGCCGGG
>JBOHCP010000166.1:0-8977 GCA_050698875.1 Streptosporangiaceae bacterium
CCAGAACTCCCAGGACGTCGGCGGTCTCCTCGCCGCCGCCCATGGCCGGGCGGCGCCAGCGGATCACGACCCGTCTTCTCAGGTCCCCGGCGGCCAGCCGGACCTCCAGTCGGTAGTGCACTGGCCTCAGCCGCCCGCCCGCGAACCAGGTGACGCACGGTTCACAGCTCGTCGTCCTCGTCGTCTGCGCGGGCCAGCCAGGTGGCCAGCCAGCCGACCGGGACGTCGAACTCGGGATGCAGATCGGCGAAGGCCTGAAGCCGGGCGGCCAGCCAGCCCAGCGTCACCTGCTCCTCGCCCGCCGCTCGCCAAGTTCCTCGATGCCCCGGTCAGTGAAGTACACCGCCACCTCCCCGCAAGTTTTGCACTAATGGCTTAGTGTAAACATCGGGCCAGGCGGTTGAGGCCCTTGCCAGCCCCGCAATTCTCCCCTACCTGGAAGACCTGGCTGCGGCCGGCCCGCGGCCAGCAGCGGGATCGCGATAACACGAGGCAGACATGCGGACCGGTTCACTGGCGGCAGCTCTCGAACACGAGCATCACGAGGTCGACGCGGGCATCGCGGCGTTCACCGCCGCACCCTGGGACCGGCAGCCGCTGGCACGCGCGATCGGCGCGCTGCGCCGCCACATCTACCTGGGGGAGGAATTCCTGTTCCCGCTGCTGCACGAAGCCGAGCCGGGGCTGGCGGCCCCGGTGTTCGTCATGCTGCGCGAGCACGCGCAGATTTGAGGCACGCTCGACTCGCTGGAACGCGCGGCAGATGCTGCCATGGGCACCGCGCTCGTGCTTCGCGAGCGGCTGACCGTCCAGCTCTTGCACCACGACCTCGAAGAGGAGAAAATCCTCTACCCGCGAGCCGACGACCTGCTGCGCCCGGCCGCAGCCGAGCGGCTGCGAGTGTTCCCCGGCACCGGGGAACTGCCTGGCGGATGGGTGTGCTTTATGAAGGCGCGGCACGTACCAGGCAATCCCGCCCGTGCTGGCCGTTAGCTGGGACACGGTCCGGCTGTTCCTGCACGTTCTCGCCGCGACCGTCTGGGCAGGCGGGCAGATAACCCTGGCCGCGCTGGTCCCGGTGCTGCGCCGCCCCGGCGCCGAGATCCCCCGGGCGGCCGCCCGCAGGTTCAACCAGGTCGCCTGGCCCGCGTTCGCTGTCCTAGTCGTCACAGGCGTCTGGAACGTGATCGCCGTCCGCTCGCAGGTCACCGGAAGCTACGAGACCACGCTCATCGTGAAGCTCATCGTCGTGGCCGTCTCCGGGATCACAGCGGCGTTGCACGCCCGCGCCCGCAGCGCCGCGGGGCTGGCGGTATTCGGCGCGCTGACCGGCATCAGCGCCCTGGCCGCGCTGGTCCTCGGCATCCTGCCGGCCGGGTGACGTCCGCGGCCCTTGACGGGACTTCGCCGGGATTCGCGCGTGACAGTCAGCGCGGGCCCCTTCCGGGCAACGGTCTTTTATCTAGCATGTATTGTAAATACTAGTGAAGCTGTCGCAATGTTCCGCCGTGTGCGGCTGCAGGAGGGAGATGACGTGACAATCACGGGAACCGAGGCTTACGAGGCGATGCGGGCCCATCACCGGGTCCTTGGCGAGCAGCTCAGCGACCGGGTGAGCGCGGTAGCGGCGGCAGCGGCAGCGGGCCGGCCGCATGAGGTGGCCGTCGCCGGGCTGATCGCCTATCTCGCCGGGGAGATCCTTCCGCACGCGGCAGCCGAGGAAGCCACCATCTACCCGGCGGCCGCCGCACTCGACGGCCTGGCCGGCAAGGTCAGCGAGATGACCGCCGAGCACAAGGTCTTGTCGGAAGCGGCCGGGCGGCTCGCCGAGCCGGCAGGCGCCGCCGCCTGGGCGGCCCTGCGTGAGCCGAGGGCCGATCTCGCGGTCCGGGTGACTGCGGCGCTGCACAGGCTCGCCCGCCGCGCCGACCCCGCGCCGGCTCAGGCCGGCTCCGCCGATGCCCCCCCCGGGCGCACAGCCGCCGGCCCGCGAACCGGACCTCGACGTCCGTGACCTGCCTCCTGCGAGGCTGCACGAGGCGATCTTCGCGGCCTACCACGCCCTCGCACCCGGCACGGGTTTCGTGCTCGTCAACGACCACGACCCCAAGCCGCTGCGCTACCAGCTCGAGGCCGAGCACGCCGGCCAGTTCACCTGGGACTACCTGGAAACCGGGCCGCAGACATGGCGGGTCCGGATCGGGCGGCCGCTCGCGGTCACGCCATCGGGGGCCGGCGAGACGGGCCGTGCGGAATCGGACGGGGGCGGCGAGGAGCCGGCCCTGGACGTGCGGCAACTGCCGCACTGGCAGCGTCATGATGCGATCTTCACCGCTCACCGGGCGCTTCAGCCAGGGCGCGGTTTCGCACTGGTCAACGACCACGACCCGCGGCCGTTGCGGTACCAGTTCGAGGCCGAGCACGCCGGCCAGTTCACCTGGGACTACCTGGAAACCGGGCCGCAGACATGGCGGGTGCGGATCGGGCGCGCCAGCGCCTAGCGGAACGGTGAAAGGGCCGGCGCGGATCAAGCATGCACGGTGTGTACCAGCCGCCAGCCGCCAGGCGGCAGGCTCGCGGCTGCGGACGTCGAGGTGTCAGGCGGCCGCCCGGCCCGCGTCCAGGTCAGCGGCGACCTCGTCCCGGAGCCGCCCGCGCGCTTGAGCGGATCGGCGCCGCGGTGACCGGGCTCCCGGCGGGCGCGGACACCGCGGCGGTCACCGCGAGCATCCAGGCGGCGCATGGCGGCCATGTGGTGCCCGCCGGGAACTGTCCCCGCCCGGTGGCCGTCGCCGTGCGCCGCGCCGTCCTCGGGGCCAGCGGCTGGCGCGACACGCCTGGCAGCTCGTCCGCGAAGACCCGCAAGGCCCGGCGCTGCACGTGGCGACCGGCGAGGTGCTCCTGGGTGAGGTCGCGACCGGGCGGCACCCGCCCACGCTGCGGATCTGGGAATGGGTCAGCCCCGGCCGTGGTCATCGGCAGCTGCCAGTCGCTGCGCAACGAGATCGACACCGGCCAGGCCCGCCGGCTCGGCATCACCGCGGTCCGGCGCATCAGCGGCGGCGGCGCGATGTTCATCGAGCCGGCAAACACCATCACCTACTCGCTGTACGCGCCGGCATCCCTGGTCGCAGGCATCTCGCACGCCGCCTCCTACGCGTTCCTTGACGACTGGGTGATCGGGACCCTGACCCGGGATCTGGGCCTGGCCGCATTGCACCAGCCACTCAGCGACGCCACCTCCGGCCAGGGCAAGATCGGCGGCGCCGCGCAGAAGCGGCAGGCGTCCGCCGTTCTGCACCACGTGACGATGGCCTACGACATCGGCACGCGGAGAATGCTGCGCACCGGCCGGGAGAAGCTGCCCGGCAAGGGCATCCCCAGCGCGGTCAAGCGCGTCGATCCGCTGCGGCGGCAGACCCGCCTGCCCCGGGAGCAGGTCATCACCGCCATGATCAGCTGCTTCCGCAGGCGGTACGGCCTCGCCGACGGCGGGCTGACGCCCGCGGAGCTGGAGGCGGCGCGAGAGCTGGCCCGGGCCAAGTTCACATCCGCCGAGTGGACAGCCCGCCTCCCGTAGAACGGTCACAGCCCGCAGCCCGCGAAGCAGCCACGTGACCGGGGCAGGAACCGGCGCGGTCTGAGTTCAGGCGACTAGCGGGCGGCGGAGCCCGCCGCCGCTCGTCCTCGGTCAGTCCGCCCAGATCCTGTACTCCTGCCCGGTGGCCATAGCGAACACCAGGCACGCCCCTCGCACCGCGCAGCGGGCGCAGATCTTTCTTCGCTTCGGCGATCTGCGCCAGCGCCGGCCGGCAGAGCCGGCCGGGAAAAGCAACTCCGGATCCTCGCCGCGGCAGGCCGCGCGGCGACGCCAGGAGCCCCGCCAGGAGCCCTCATCGCGGCCCGGCTCGTCTCCTGCCCGCTGCAGGAGAGCGTGCGCCGCCGTGTCATGGCTCACTGACATGGACACCCCCCTTGGCTTGGGTTGCTCTGCCTACCGGTGATTTCCTCGTCTCTATAGGAGCGCCAGGGCTGGCCGGGGATGTTCACGGCCAGCCCTGAATCCTCGCGTTACCAAAGTCGTGCCGTGGGGAGCTTGCCGTTCCCTTGCGCCGCCGCACCACGACATCCGCGGCCTCCTGCAGACCCGGCACCCGGTCAGAGCCGACGGCCTCGGGAGCGACCGGTCCGGTCACGGCAGCGTGACGCTGCCGCCGCCGCGCGCAGCAGGCAGCGCTGGAGCACTGGCCTGAGTGGGTTTCGGCGCGACCGGGGCAGCGGACCGGGAGTTCTTGCGGAGCAGCAGGGCTGGTGTCACGGACAGGTTTCCTGTCGCGGCGAGCCCGGCCGCGGCGAGCAGCCCGCCGCCCGCCGCGAGCGCGGCCGGCTGCGTAGCGCCGAACCCCGCCGCCACCGCGGCGATGCCCGCGGTCACCAGCCCGTAGGTTGCGGCGGCGATCCGGTGGTCGTACAGGTCGGCGAACCCCAGCGGGCCGCCCGAGGGACCGGTAGCGATGCCGCGGCCGCGCAGCACCGACCACAGGACGAACGGCACCACCTTGTGCGCATGCCCGGCCAGGGCTTCGAGCAGCCAGCCCGCGCAGGCGGTGACGGCCGCGGCCGCCAGCGCCATGCCCGCGTGGTGGTCGCGGGGCATGACCAGGGTCGCGGCGAGCGCCAGCCCGGCCCCCGCGATCAGGAAGCCCGCGGCGGTGGTGACGAATATCAGGTGCAGCCCGCCCTGTCGGCGCCGGTGCCGGACGTGGGCGGCCAGCGACACCAGGTGCGCGGCCAGGCCCGCGGCGAGAATGACGGCCCCGGCCCAGGCCAGCCAGGCCAGGCCGGCCGGCAGCCCCGGTGAGAGCAGGGCCACCCCGGCGGGGATCAGCCACACCGCGAGCCGCCCGGCCCGGTGCCGGCCCGGCACGTGAGCCAGGAAGAACATCGGCCACAGCTTTTCCGCCACGGCGACATAGGTCAGCCCCAGCCAGGCGAACAGGCCGACGACCACGTGCGCGAGCACGGCATGTCCGGACAGGTCGAACCAGTTCCCGCTCCGGTCGGCCACGTAGGTGACCCCGAAGCACGCCGTCACCGCGAAACCGGCCACCGCAAACCGCAGGCCGGTGACAACGTGGCCCTTGCCCCGCGCGGATAGCGGAGCCGACAGGTTCACCACCAGCAAGGTGACCGCGGTCCCCGCCAGGCCGCCGCCGGCCTCCACCAGCCACTCCCGCTGGACGGCAACCCCGAACGGGATCAGCCAGGCGGCCCCCAGCCAGGTCACGAACGTCGCACGCGCCAGCCACACCGAACGCAGCGGGCGCTGCGTCACCACCGGCGTGAACTGATGCAGCGCACCCATCACGCCCATGGATAGCGTCGCCAGCACGCCAAGATGAGCCGGTACCAGCACCGGGTCGGCCGTGGGATCGCTCATCGCGGCCCCGCGCGCCCAGATCAGCGCGATGCCGCAGGCCACCAGCCCGAAGGCGGCGGCCGCCAGGAAGCTCAGCGGCACCGCAGGCGGCGGCACCACGGCCGGGACTCCAGGCGGGCGGCCTGGCCAGGCCCCGCTCCCGGCGCGCGGCGGCACGGGCGGCCTGGCGGGTATGTGCGGCGGTGCCTTCATCGTCTCTCCCATCTCGGGCGGGCTTGCCGCCGCCCGGGCGCGCAGCCAGGCACGATCCCCTGCCGGATCCGGAGAGGCCGGGGACGGCGGCGACCCGGCCTGCTGGGCGTGCCTGGTCTGCGAGGAGTGCGGGGCCGTGGTCAGCGAGGGCCACCGCGCCGGATGCTCCCGTCATTCCTCACAGCCCGCCAGTCCAATGCCAGCCGGTTCGTAACCGCTCGGCCTCGCAGGCGGCAAGCCGGCGCCTGTCCAGAACCCGGCGGGCCAGGAACCCGGTACCGGCCACGGCCGCGGCAAGCACAGCAGCGGCCAGCGCCGCGAAGGCGTCCCATAAGGTCACGCTGAGGCGGTGCGCCGCAGCGGGTTGCGGTCCGGGTGCAAGCGGGGCATCAGGCTGCGCGCTGGCCGCCCGCCAGCCGGGATTCACGGGCCAGGAGGGCGGCCAGGTTGGTGCCGGAACGCTCCAAGCGCGGGCAGCAGCAGGGAGTCCTCCTTAGCGATGTGGCTGGCGAGCAAAGCGCTGATCGCCGCAGCCTGCGCCCGCGCTGGCATCCGGCGACCCCTGCCCACCCAGCCTGCCGGTCATCGATGCCACGATCCGGTGCTCGCTGGTCAGCGTCTGCACCAGCAGGCTGGCGTCCGGGTCACGCCTGGCTGCCCGGTAGGGCGTGCGCTCCTCGGCGCGGGCTGCGGCAGCACCTCGCCGGCGAGGAAGGCGCGCAGCAGGTTTCGCGCTGGGCGGACCGGGCCGCCGCTGTCCGCCGCAGAGGCCAGCACGCCCGCCCAGTCATCCAGCGCCCCATGCAGTTCAGCCTGACTGGCCCTGAGCGCCTCCCCGTGCCGCTCCGCTGCCCGCCCATTGACAGGACACGCCCCTCATTTTTACTATTGCCTTAGTGACAATTAGCTGAGGAAGGGCGTCATGACTGAGGTGGGCCTGATGCCAAGGCGCGGGCAGCCCCCGGCATCTGCTGACTTGACTGCACAGCCGCCGCTGACGCTGGCCGAGGAGCACGTGCTGCTGCCGTCACAGGTCGCCGCGCGCGCTGAGGAGCTGCTGACCGCGGCCGCGCAAGGCCGGTGGCCCGGTGCCGAGCTGGCCGCGCTGGCCGGCTACGCGCGAGCCGAGGTGCTGCGCCAGGCGTCTGACGAGAAGACGCTGCTGTTTCCCGCAGCCTCGCCGCGGGATGTGGCCGGGCTGGCCAGGGACCATGCCCGGCTGCGTTCCGAGGCTGAGCCGCTGGCCCGGGCAGCCGAAAGAGAGCAGCCGATGTCTCCCGGGCAGGTCACCATCGCCGCCCGCGACTTCGTCGCCCAGCTCGAGCGTCACCTGCGGGACGGGGAGAACCTGCCGGCGCCGGGACGCGCGCAGCAGGGCGCGCCCGGCACCGCGGTACTCGGCGGGCACCAGCACGAGTGGTACCCGCTCACCGAGGGTCTGCTATCGACCTCGACGCACTCCCCCCGGACCAGGCAATCGCCGCGGCCGTGGACCGGCTGCTGCGGATGCGCCGCGGCGAGCAGGTCGAACTCCAGTCCGGCGCAGACCTGGACCCGGTATGACGGGAGATCAGCAAGCTCAGCCCGGACGGCTACCTGTTCACCGTCTTGCAGGACGGACCACACCGGTGGCGGATGCAGGTCACCCGCTGCCAGCCAGCCAGCCAGCTGACGCGAAAGCCGCGCCGCGCATCCGCGTCAGCGCCGGGGACGGCACGAACGGTCAGGCATGGCGTGACCGAAAGCGATCAGCAGCACTCGCAACAGGAGGCATCCATTGGCAATCGCGATACGGACGGCGCAGACCACGTGGGAGGGCCCGCTGGCCAGCGGCAGCGGGCTGATCCGGATGGGCAGCGGCGCGGCGGGTGAGCTGCCCGTGACCTGGGCGGCCCGGACTGAGCGAGCAGACCGGAGGACCAGCCCGGAAGAACTAGCCGCCGCGGCGCACTCCGCCTGCTACGCGATGGCGCTGTCGCTGCGGCTCGGCACGCACAAGGCCGTCCCGGAACGGCTGGCCATCACCGCCACCGTCACCCTCGACGAGGCAGGCGGCGCCCCGGCCATTGTCTCGTCGCACCTCGAGGTGACCGCCAGCATCAAAGCCAGTTTCGACGCGGTGATCAGCG
Organism: Streptosporangiaceae bacterium; assembly: GCA_050698875.1. Lineage (GTDB taxonomy): Bacteria > Actinomycetota > Actinomycetes > Streptosporangiales > Streptosporangiaceae > JAJYUU01. The sequence goes on from JBOHCP010000166.1 coordinate 7,762, forward strand.
AAGCCAGCGAGCTGTGCCCGGTATCACGGCTCTTCGCCGGGGCGAAGATCACCGTCGACGCCACGCTGGAACCTGCGCCGTGACCGGCGGGACAGCCACGGCGCTCGCGCTGCCACGGCCTGCCGAAGCCGCACTCACGACCGTGCTGGTCCTCGCGACGGCCGTCTGGGTCGGCGGCCTGGTGACGATCTTCGTCGTGGCCCGAGTCGCGCACGCCACCTTGGGGCCAGGCGAGCGGGTGGCGTTCTTCCGCGGCCTGGGCCGCGCGCACGGGCTGGTCGGCGGGGTGGCCCTGACGGCAGCGCTGGCCAGCGGCGCCGTCCTGGCCTCCACCTACCGCTGGGACGGGCAGCTCACCGCCGGCACGGCGGTCGCCGCGGTCCTGGTCGCAGTGACCGTTGCAGGAGTCGCCCAGGCCCGGCGGATGACGCGGCTGCGGCAGGACGCACTGGGCGACCCGGGCAGCCCCGAGCTGGCGGCGAAGGTGCGTCGGGGGGCACGCAACGCCACCGCCCTGCGCGCCGCGATCGCAGCGCTCAGCCTGGCGCTCCTCGCCCTCGGCACCGTCATCGCAACGTGATGCGAGCCGCGGAGGGAAGGACCTTGGACCCTGGCCCGGGCACCTGAACAAGCTAACGTCCTTGATAACACCAGCCGCGGGTATCCGCACGCGGCTTCGGCGTTGGGCAGCGCGCACCGTCCGAGGGCAGCTTGAATCTGACGCAATCACTCCAGGCGTAACACCGGCGCCGTCACGGCAGAACGAAGGAGGCAATGCAGTTGCGAGCTGACGGCATCGTGGTGACGTTCACCTTCGGCGTGCCCGGCCAGTGAGATCCGTGACCGCTGCACCGGCACGCTGCCGGAGCCCGCGGGCATAGGAAAAGACAACTCAGGAAAGAACTAGCCGGGAGAATGGGCACGCCACGGTCGCGGAACGGACGAGGAGGTCATGTGGCCGAGCCAATCGAACGGCACACCGGCACGAGTGACGGGCAGGGGCTGACCACGCCGGACGGCCAGCGCAGCGACCTGCTGGCACCATTGCTGCCCGCCGGGGAGCCGGTCGAGCAGCTGCTGCGCAAGGCGCAGTTCTTCGTTCCCGGAGGCACGCCGAGCCCCGATTTCCGCGAGGTACACCGAAAAGGCGGCCGGGGGGCGGAGGAGTTCTACCGCGAGCGATGGCGGCATGACAAGGTGGTCCGGTCCACTCACG
>JBOHCP010000167.1:0-8976 GCA_050698875.1 Streptosporangiaceae bacterium
GCCTGAGCACCTGCTGCGGGTGACCCCGCCGTCCTGGCGGCCCGACCTGACCGACCCGGCCGATCTGGCCGAGGAGGTCATCAGGCTGGAGGGATACCAGAACGTCCCGGTCCGGGCGGCGCGGGCGCCCGCCGGAAAGGGCCTGACCGAGCGGCAGCGGCAGCGCCGGACGGTGAGCCGGGCGCTGGCGTACGGCGGCTTCGTGGAAGTGATCAGTGATCCATTCACCTCGGCCGCGGACTTTGACAAGCTGCGGCTGCCCGCCGACGACCCGGCCAGGCTGGCGATCCGGCTGGCCAACCCGCTGAGCGACGACGAGCCGCTGATGCGCACGACGCTGCTCCCTGCCTTGCTGCGGACCCTGGTCCGCAACGTCGGACGCGGCTTCGGCGACGTCGCGCTGTACGAGTCCGGGCTGGTATTCCGGCCGCGCCCGGACGCCAAGGACGTCGCGCCGATCCTGCCGGTTGACCGCGGCCCGACGGTGCACGAGATCGCGGAACTGGATGCGGCGCTGCCGGACCAGCCGCTGCACGTGGCGGCGGTACTGGCCGGCCAGGCTGAGCCGGCCGGCTGGTGGGGGCCGGGTCGCGCCGCGGGCTGGCAGGACGCGATCGAGGCCGCGCGGCACCTGCTGCGCGTCAGCCGCGTTCCGTTCGAGGTGCGATCTGCCCGGCGCGAACCGTGGCACCCCGGCCGCTGCGCGGCGATCTTCGTGCGCGGCGAGCACGGTCACGAGTGGCTGGCGGGGCACGCCGGCGAGCTGCACCCGAGGGTCGTCGCCGCGTTCGGCCTGCCGGTCCGGACGGCGGCGATGGAACTCGACCTGTCGGTGGTCGAGACCGCGGCCGACGCACTCGGCGCGGTGCAGGCGCCTGCCCTGTCCGGCTACCCGGTAGCCGTGCAGGACGTCGCGCTCAGTGTGCCGGAGTCGGTGCCCGCGGCCGACGTCGAGCACGCGCTCATCGATGGCGTGGCCGCGGCCGGCGACGTGCTGCTGGAGTCGGTGCGGCTGTTCGACGTGTACACCGGCGACCAGGCCGGCCCGGGCCGCAAGTCACTCGCCTACACCCTGCGGTTCCGTGCGCCGGACCGCACGCTCACCGCGGACGAGGCCAGCGCCGCGCGCGACGCGGCCGTCGCCGAGGCCGCCCGCCGCACCGGCGCGGTCCTGCGGGCGGGCTGACTGCGTACCGGGCTGACTGCGTACCGGGCTGACTCCGTCCCGGGCCGGCGCGGCGGCCGCAGTTGACGGCCGCGTGCCCAGGTTTGCGGGACATATAGCTAATGGTCCAGGTGACTGCTATGTTCTAGCAGTCGCAGCGCCGCTGGCGACTGACCTGACGGGCGACAGGCTGCCCGGTGCTCGCCAGCGACGCCCGCCGCCAGTCAGCTTTGGGGAGCTGATCGCCTTGGCCATGCGTTTCAATCCGCCGCCAGGCTGGCCGCCGCCGCCCGAGGGCTTCGTGCCCGGGCCCGACTGGCGGCCCGACCCTAGCTGGCCGCCAGTGCCGCCAGGCTGGCAGCTCTGGGTGCGTGATGACCGCGTGCCGGATGACCGCGTGCCTGATGGCCAGGAGTACTACGCCGCCAGTGACCGGCCGCCTGGCTATGCCGCGTACCGGCAGGCGACGCCATCGGAGTACAGCCAGGCGCCGGCCACGAACTCCGGCCAGCAAGTCGCGGCACCGCCGTCCGGGACCAGCGGGATGGCGGTCGCCTCGTTCGTGCTTGGCCTGCTGGGCATCGTCGTGATCAGTGCGATCCTCGGCATCGTGTTCGGCATCGTCGCGCTCCGGCGCGTTAGCGGCGCGCAGCAGCGGGGCAAGGGGCTGGCGATCGCCGGGATCGTGCTGGGGAGCGCCTGGCTGGCGCTGGGCGTGGTGCTCATCGCGACCGGCGCCATCCTCGGGACCGTAACGCCGGCCCAGCCGTCCTCGTCGGGGTCGACGCACGGGAGCGGTCAGCACGTCGATCCGTTCTCGCTTGCCACCGGGGACTGCTTCGACAACCCCACCGTGACCGCTGGGCACATCACGGAGGTCGCGTCGGTCGTGCAGACGTCCTGCACCCAGCCGCATAACGCCCAGATCTTCGCGACGTTCGCCACCAGCGGCTCGCTTCTCGACTATCCGGGGAGTGCGAAGCTGACCAGCATCGCCAGCAACGGCTGCAATGCCCGCGCGAAGGCGAGCCTGAACGACGCGATGATCACGAACTCGATGCAGATACGGCTGCTGTTCCCGCTGCAGACGTCGTGGCTGGCCGGCCACCGGACCATCAGCTGCATCATCTACAGCCCGACGGCCACCATGACGGCCTCGGTGCTGAAGGGCTAGCCAGCGGCGCCCGCCGTCTGAACCAGCCAGCCCCGGAGATCCGCGGGGCATGTGCTAGCCGGCTGACCTGAGGATGGCCACGATCTCGTGGCCATCCTTGGCGCACTTGGACGTCTCGCCCGTCTTCAGCAGCTGGGGCGTGGGCAGTCCCTGGCAGGTCCAGCCGTCGACTCGGACCGGACCGCCGCCGCCGTTGCCCGGCGCCTGGCCGTGGACGATGGCCTTCGCGTAGCCGGCCTCGACCTGCATCGCGGCCGAGCACGTCACCTGGCCGCGGTCGACCTCGATCTCAACCGGCACGTTGGCCGCCGTCAGGCCGGTGCCGCAGTCCTGCACGGTGGCTGTCGACGGCCTGGGTCCGGTCCCGCAGCCAGCAAGCGCGAGCCCGGATGCCAGCGCGCACGCGAGCGCGATCAGCGCGACGTGGCGCGGCACTGACATGGGTGTTTGTCTCCTTTCACCGCCTATCATGCCGTCCGGCCAGGTACCGGCCAGCCGGATCGCAGATCTGGGCGCCGACTGTTACGCGTCCGTACGTCGGGTAGTCGATTGCATATTCAGTCACAGATATGCATAATAATTCGAAGGTGCCGGACGATGACTCCGGTTCCGTCCGGTTCGGACCCGGGCGAGCGGCCTGCTCGCCTCATCCTGGAGGGCTGATGGGCGCGCGCGTGGCGGTGGCCGGCGCTAGTGGCTACGCGGGCGGCGAGCTGCTGCGGCTGCTAGCCGGGCATCCAGACCTGGAGCTGGCCGCGGTCACCGCGGGCAGCAGCGCCGGCCAGCCGGTCGCCGAGGTGCATCCGCACCTCGCGGGCCTGCCGGGCCTGGCCGATCGGCGATTCCTGTCATCCGACGCCGATGCGGTGGCCGACTGTGACCTGATATTCCTGGCGCTGCCTGCCGGGCAGTCCGCGGTGGCCGTGACGCAGCTCCCCGGTGACCTCAAGGTCGTGGACCTCGGACCGGACTTCCGGCTGGCCGACAGCGCCGCGTGGGCGCGGCACTACGGGGGCGCGCACCCGGGATGCTGGGTCACCGGCACGCCCGAGCTGCCAGGCGCCCGCGCACGGATCCAGGCAGCCGGGCGCGTCGCCGCGCCTGGCTGCTACGCCACGGCCGCGATGCTCGCGCTCGTACCGCTCGCGGCGGCGGGGCTGGCCGATCCCGCCGACATCGTGATCGTCGCGGCCTCGGGCACGTCCGGGGCCGGCCGGTCGCTCCGAGCCGAGCTGCTCGGCACGCAGGTGATGGGCTCGGTGGCGGCCTACGCGGTCGCGGGCGCGCACCGGCACACCCCGGAGATCGAGCAGGCCATCGCTGCGGCGTGCGGTCAGCCCGCGTCGGTGAGCTTCACCCCGGTGCTCGCGCCGATGCCGCGCGGTATCCTGGCGACCTGCACGGCCCGGCTGGCCGCGCCGGACATCAGCACGGCCGACCTGCGCGCGGCGCTCGCCGCCTGCTACGACGGCGAGCCATTCGTGACGCTGCTGCCGGCCGGACACTGGCCAGCTACCGGGTCGGTGAGCGGCTCCAACGGCGTGCAACTGCAGGTCGCCGCCGATCCGCGAGCTAGCCGCGCGGTGGTCGTCGCCGCCATCGACAACCTCGGCAAGGGCGCCGCCGGCCAGGCGATCCAGGACGCCAACCTCATGCTCGGACTGCCCGAGACCGCCGGGCTGACGCCGATCGGAGTCGCACCATGACCGTCACCAGCCCGCAGGGCTTCCGGGCCGCAGGCGTCGCCGCTGGCATCAAGGAGTCCGGCGCGCCTGATGTCGCCGTCGTCATCAACGACGGGCCCAGCGCCGCGGCCGCCGGCGTGTTCACCGCGAACCGGGTGAAGGCCGCGCCCGTGCTGTGGAGCCAGCAGGTGCTGGCCGGGCACACGGTCCGCGCGGTCGTGCTGAACTCGGGCGGGGCGAATGCCTGCACGGGGCCGGCCGGCTTCGCCGACACCCATCGCACCGCCGAGCACGTGGCGGACCTGCTCGACGTCGGCGCCGCGGAGGTCGCGGTGTGCTCGACCGGGCTGATCGGCGAGCGGCTGCCCGTAGACCTGCTGCTGGCCGGCGTGACGGCGGCCGTGAATCAGGCGTCGGCGCAGGGCGGGCTCGCCGCCGCCGACGCCATCAGGACGACCGACACCGTGCCGAAAACGTGCGTGCTGCACGGCACCGGGTACCAGATCGGCGGCATGGCGAAGGGCGCCGCCATGCTGGCGCCGGCGCTCGCCACGATGCTCGTCGTGCTGACTACCGACGCTGACCCGCGGCCCGGCGACCTGGACCGCGCGCTGCGCACCGCGGTGCGCAGCACGTTCGACCGGCTCGACACCGACGGCTGCATGTCCACCAACGACACCGTGCTGCTGCTGGCCAGCGGTGCGAGCGGCATCGTCCCGGACGCTGGCGAGTTCGCCGCGCTGCTGACCGACGCGTGCGCAGACCTCGCCGCGCAGTTGCTGGCCGACGCCGAGGGCGCCAGCAAGGAGATCACGATCGACGTGACGGGCGCCGCGACCGAGGATGACGCGGTGCAGGTCGGCCGCGCGGTGGCCCGGTGCAATCTGCTCAAGGCCGCGATCGCCGGCGAGGACCCCAACTGGGGCAGGGTGCTGGCTGCCGTCGGCACCACCAGCGCCGCGTTCGAGCCCGACCAGCTCAGCGTCGCGATCAACCGCGTGTGGGTGTGCAAGGCCGGCGCGCCGGGGGAGCACCGGTCGGCTGTCGACCTGCGACAAAGGCAGGTGACCATCACCGTGGAGCTCGCGGCCGGCGAGCGCGCGGCGACCATCAGGACGACCGATCTCACCGCCGAGTACGTGCACCTGAACTCGGTGTACTCGACATGACACCAGCAGGGGACGGGAACGGGGCCGGATCCAAGGCCGCCGTGCTCATCGAGGCGCTGCCGTGGCTCGAGCGGTTCCACGGCCAGACGGTCGTGGTCAAGTACGGCGGCAACGCGATGATCGACGACGACCTCCGCCGCTCGTTCGCGCAGGACGTGGTCTTCCTGCGCTACGCGGGGCTGCGGCCGGTCGTCGTGCACGGCGGCGGCCCGCAGATCAGCGCCCAGCTCGACCGGCTCGGCATGCAGTCGACCTTCCGGGCAGGCCTGCGCGTGACCACCCCGGAAACCATGGAAGTGGTCAGGATGGTACTGACCGGGCAGGTAAACCGGGAGATCGTCGGGCTGATCAACGAGCACGGGCCGTTCGCCGTGGGGATCTCCGGCGAGGACGCGAACCTGCTCACCGCCCGTCGCATCCAGGCGCAGGTCGACGGGGAGCTCATCGACATCGGGGAGGTCGGCGAGGTCGACGAGGTGAACCCGGGGGCGGTGAGCGCCCTGCTGGCCGACGGGCGGATCCCGGTCATCTCCAGCGTCGCCCGCGGCACCGGCGGCGGGGTGCTGAACGTCAACGCCGACACCGCCGCGGCGGCCGTCGCCGTCGCGCTCGGCGCGGCCAAGCTGGTGCTGCTGACTGACGTGGCCGGGCTGTACCCGCGCTGGCCGGGCACGGACGCGGCGAGCGCCCTGCAGGCGCGCCCCATCAGCCGGCTCACCGCGGCGGAGCTGGCCGCGCTCATGCCCGGCCTGTCCGACGGCATGATCCCGAAGATGGCGGCGTGCCTGACGGCCGTGCGGAGCGGCGTGCCGAGGGCGCACGTGCTCGACGGCCGGCTGCCGCACGCGATCCTCCTCGAGATCTTCACCGATTCCGGGATCGGCACCATGGTCCTCCCGGACACCCCGCAGCCCGGAGAAGGAGCGGATCATGTCAGCGACTGAGCTACTGCAGGACCGGTACGGCGCCAGCATGATGCTGACGTACGGCATGCCGCCGGTGGCGCTCGCCCGCGGCCAGGGCTGCACGGTCTGGGACGTCGACGGCAATAGCTACCTCGACCTCATCGGCGGCATCGCGGTCAGCGCGCTCGGGCACGCGCACCCGGCGATCGTCGAGGCGGTCAGCCGTCAGGCCGGCACGCTCGCGCACGTCTCGAACCTGTTCCTGCACGAGCGGCAGGTGGAGCTCGCCGAGCGGCTGATCGGGCTGCTCGGCGCCGATGGCCGGGTGTTCCTAGCCAACTCAGGCGCCGAGGCCAACGAGGCGGCGCTCAAGCTGGTCCGCAAGGCGCAGGGCCCGGATCGGCCGGTCATCGTGGCGGCCGAGCACGGCTTCCACGGCCGCACCATGGGCGCGCTGAGCGTGACCGGCAAGGCCTCGATCCGGGAGCCGTTCGGGCCGTTCGGCGTGCAGGCCGTCTTCGTGCCTTACGGGGACGCGGCGGCGCTGCACGCGGCCGTCGGGCCCGACACCGCGGCGCTCTTCCTCGAGCCGACCCTCGGCGAAGGCGGTGTGGTGCCAGCCCCGCCTGGCTACCTCAAGGCAGCCAGGGAGGCGTGCGACAGGGCCGGCGCGCTACTCGTGCTCGACGAGATCCAGAGCGGCATCGGCCGGACCGGGGAGTGGTTCGCGCACCAGAAGGAGGGGGTGCGGCCGGACGTGCTCACCCTGGCCAAGGGTCTCGGCGGCGGGCTGCCGATCGGCGCCTGCATCGGCTTCGGCCGGTGCGGCTCGGCGCTGAGCAAGGGTGATCACGGCAGCACCTTCGGCGGCAACCCGGTCGCCTGCGCAGCGGCGCTCGCCGTGCTGGAGACCATCGACAAGGAGAACCTGCTCGCGCACGTCAAGTCCGTCGGCGAGCACCTCACCACGGGGATCGAGGCGATCGGGCATCCCCTGATCGCCGGCGTGCGAGGCAGCGGGCTGTGGCTGGCGATCGCACTCACCGGCACCGCCGGGACCGCGGTAGCGGCCACCGCGCAGCGGAGTGGCTTCCTGGTGAACGCGGTCCAGCCGGACGCGGTCCGGCTGGCGCCGCCGCTGATCCTGTCCGCGGCCGAGGCGGACTCGTTCATCGCGGCACTGCCCCGCATCCTGGACGCGGCTAGCGTCGTACTGGCCGGCCAGGAGGGCGGATGAGTTCTGGCCGGCCGGTTCGCCACTTCCTGCGCGACGACGATCTGTCCCCCGCCGAGCAGGCGCGAGTACTGGCGCTGGCGGCGGAGCTGAAGGCGGACCCGCTGGCGCGGCAGCCGCTGGCGGGCCCGCGCGCGGTGGCCGTGCTGTTCGACAAGCCGTCGCTGCGCACGAGGGTGTCGTTCGCCGTCGGCATCGCCGAGCTGGGCGGGTACCCGCTGGTGATCGAGACGGGCGGGACGCATTCCGGCCGGGGCGAATCGGTCGAGGATGTAGCCAGGGTGCTGTCGAGACAGGTCGTCGCCATCGCCTGGCGCACGTTCGGCCAGGACCAGGTGACGGCGTTGGCGGCCGCCAGCAGCGTGCCGGTCGTGAACGCGCTGACCGACGAGTTCCATCCGTGCCAGATCCTCGCGGACCTGCTGACGATCAGCCAGGCTTACGGCAGGCTGGCGGGCCTGACCCTGTCATTTCTCGGCGACGGATCGTCCAACATGGCGCACTCCTACCTGCTCGGCGGCGCGACGGCCGGACTGCACGTGCGGATCTGCGCGCCGGAGGCGTACTGGCCGTCGGCCGACGTGCTCGCCACCGCCGCGAGCATCGCAGGCCGCACCGGCGGCTCGGTGCACGTGACCGCCGACCCGCAGCTGGGCTGTAAGGACGCCGACGTGCTCGCCACCGACGTGTGGACCTCCATGGGCCAGGAGGGGCAGGAAGGCGCGAGGTCTGAGGTGATGGTGCCGTACTCGCTGGACGCCGCGAAGCTGGCGGGGGCGGGGCAGGGCTGCCGTGTGCTGCACTGCCTGCCCGCGCATCGCGGCCAGGAGATCACCGCCGAGGTCATCGACGGTCCGGCTAGCCTGGTCTTCGAGCAGGCCGAGAACCGGCTGCACGCGCAAAAGGCGCTGTTGTGCTTCCTGCTCGAACAGGCCGGCGCATGATGACAAGCCCGCTGACCAAGGCGGCCAGGCACGCGCAGATCGCGGCGATCCTGGGCCAGCAGCACGTCCGCTCCCAGGAGGAGCTGGCGGAGTTGCTCGCCCGGCGCGGCGTGCGGGTCACGCAGGCCACGCTGTCGCGCGACCTGGAGGAGATCGGCGCGATCCGGCTGCGCGGCGCCGACGGCGTGCTGGTGTATGCGCTGCCGGGCGAGCCGGGACCCGGCGGCGTGTCCGGGGTGGCCGGCGCGCTGGCGGGCGGGCCGTTCGCCCCGTCGGCCGCCGACCCGGCGGCCAGACTCGCCCGGCTGGCCGCCGAGCTTCTCATCTCCGCCGAGGCCAGCGCCAACCTTGTCGTACTGCGCACCCCGGCGGGCGCGGCACAGCTACTCGCGTCTGCCATCGATCACGCCGACTGGCCGGCCGTGCTTGGCACCGTCGGCGGGGACGACACCGTGCTGGTCATTTCCCGCGATCCGACCGGCGGAGCCGAGCTCGCGGCGACGCTGCTCCGGCTGGCGTCACGGCACGCCCCGGCGGCGGGCCGCAGGTAGCCGCGCAGATCGCGGCCGGCCGGTGCGCCGGCCGGGCAGCGGCTCGCCTCGACACTGCCTAGGACGGCGCTGAATAACCCGTAGACCCTGTTCCGGCGTTTCTGCCGGCTCTGTGTTCGAATGCCTGGGATGATGGTGTCATGCAGGGC
>JBOHCP010000168.1:0-8974 GCA_050698875.1 Streptosporangiaceae bacterium
GAAGTACGCAATCGCCGCCGGCTGGCCACCGCCAGCACCGCCAGCACCGCCAGTACCGCCGCCTGACACGCGCTGGTACCAGCGCGGCCCGGTCAGGTAGTCGTGCAGGTCGTCCCCGGCGGCCGCGAGCCGGGCCAGGAACTCGCCGTCGGCGGCCAGTTCGGCCAGCCGGCCCGGCGCCACCTGCGCCAGCAGGGCTACCGGATCCTGCTCGGCTAGCTCGCGGCTGTCCGGATCGATGCTGCCGAACAGCTCACGCGTCCCCGGGTGCCAGGACCAGCGCAGATTCAGCATCAACGACTGCAGCGGTGCCAGTGCCTCTGGCAGGGCGGGATGGATGGTGAACCGGCGGATAGCTCTCACGCCCAGCGACCCTAACTGACGCGACCGAGTCCGAGGTTCTGCCCCCGTCAGCGCCCTAGATCGGGAGGGAACGACGGATGCATGCCCGCGCCGCCGCTCGCTCATGCGCGGCCGGGCGCCATGTGGGGACCCGGCTTGGCATCGACGGTTGGGCGATGGGTAACTTTCTCCCGTGATCGGCAGAATCCCGATACTCGACGTCCAGCCGGTCGTCCTGATGCCAGGCGACCTGGCCAGCTGCTCGCCTGCCAAGGCCGTGCCGCACGAGGTCTTCCAGGTCAGCGCCACTGTGTTCCGCGAAGGCCACGAGATGCTCGGGGCGGGCGTGGTGCTCGTGGACCCGGCGGGGCGGGCTCAGCCGCTGGTAGGGATGCGCGAACTGGCCCCTGGCACCGACCGCTACGAGGCCGAGGTGGCGGCGGTCAGCGAGGGGCTGTGGCACTTTGCCGTGGAGGCGTGGGGTGATCCGATCGCCGGGTGGCGGCACGACGCGGAGATCAAGATCCCTCTCGGCCAGGACACCGAGCTGATGCTGGCCGAGGGCGCGCTGCTGCTGCGGCGCGCCGCAGCGGAGATCACGACGACGAAGTCCATGCCGTCGGCCGAAGCGCGCGCGGCCAGGGCGGCCAGGACCACGCTGACGACCGCGGCACGAAGGATGGCCGACGCCGGGCTACCGCCCGCGGACCGGCTGGCCGCGGCCACCTCAGCCGAGACTGGCGCCGCACTCGGCGCGTTCCCCCTCAGGGATCTGCTGACGCGATCGGAGAGCTATCCGCTGATCGTGCACAGGGAACGGGCCCTGTATGGCGCCTGGTATGAGTTCTTCCCCCGGTCAGAGGGTGCAGTGCTTGACCCCACGCACCGCATGAGGCCGAGATCGGGCACGCTGCGCACCGCGGCCAGGCGGCTGGACGCGATCGCCGACATGGGATTCGATGTGGTGTACCTGCCGCCGATCCATCCGATCGGCACGACCGCGCGCAAGGGCAGGAACAACACCCTCATGGCAGGACCCGGAGATCCCGGCTCGCCGTGGGCGATCGGGTCACCCGAGGGCGGGCACGACGCCATCCATCCTGAGCTGGGCACCATGGCGGACTTCGACGCCTTCGTGGCGCGAGCCCGCGGGCTCGGGCTCGAGGTGGCCCTGGATCTCGCGCTGCAGGCCTCGCCCGATCATCCGTGGGTTGGCAAGCACCCGGAATGGTTCACCACCAAAGCGGACGGCAGTATCGCCTATGCCGAGAACCCCCCGAAGAAATACCAGGACATCTACCCGCTCAACTTCGACAATGACCCTGAGGGGATCTACGCCGAGGTACACGCGCTGGTGCACCACTGGATGGACCACGGCGTCCGGATCTTCCGGGCCGACAATCCGCACACCAAGCCGCTGCCGTTCTGGCAGCGGCTGCTGGCCGACATCGCGCGGACCGACCCCGACGTGATCTTCCTGGCCGAGGCGTTCACCAGACCGGTCATGATGCACGCCCTGGGCGCGCTCGGCTTCCACCAGTCCTACACGTATTTCACCTGGCGGCACTCTGCCGCCGAGCTGACCGAGTACGGGCAGGAACTGGCCGGGCCGGCGGCCGCCTACATGCGACCCAATTTCTTCGTCAACACCCCGGACATTCTCGGCGGCTACCTGCAGCACGCCGGGCTGGCCGCGTTCGCGGTGCGGGCCGTGCTCGCCGCCATGATGTCGCCCTCCTGGGGCGTCTACTCGGGCTACGAGCTGGGCGAGAACATCCCGCTCATACCGGGCAGCGAGGAGTACCTGGACTCGGAGAAGTACGCCTACCGGCCGCGCGACTGGCACCGAGCTGCCCAGCTCGGGCTCACCATCGCCCCGCTGCTGACCAGACTCAACGCCATCAGGCAGGCCCATCCCGCCCTGCACTACGTGCGCAACCTGCGCTTTCACCACAGCGACCAGCCGGACATTCTCTGTTTCTCTCGGCATATAACTGCAGATTTCGCTAATCAGCTCGATATCGTTCTTATCATAGTAAACCTGGATCCCAGCAGTCCGCGCGAAGCTACCGTCTGGCTCGACACTCGCGCGCTCGGACTCGACGCTGCGGCAGGCTTCGGCGTCACCGACGAGCTGACCGGGCAGAGCTTCCGGTGGGCTCAGGGCAACTACATCCGGCTCGATCCGGCGGTCGCGCCGGCGCACATCCTCTCCGTCACCTCGTGACAGACTGCGCGGCCACCGGCACAGCCGGCCTGACCGCCCTGTCCGGTGTTGTTAAGTAGAAAGGGAACGTGGCCGCCGGGGTCTCGGCCGCGGAACGGCACAACCAGGTTTACCGGGCGAGGGAGCGGGAGTGGAGCACGAGTCCGGGCACGCGGCCGAGGCGGGCGCGGCGGTCGAGGGCGCCCAGGTGCCGGAGTTCCTGACCGGCGCGACCGAGCCGGTCCCTGATTCGTTCTCCTTCGAGACGCCGCGAGATCCGCAGTGGTACAAGCGCGCGGTGTTCTACGAGGTCCTGATCCGCGGCTTCAGCGACTCCAACGGGGACGGCACGGGCGACATCCGCGGCCTCACCGACCGGCTCGACTACCTGCAGTGGCTCGGCATCGACTGCATCTGGCTGCTGCCGATCTACGCCTCGCCGCTGCGCGACGGCGGCTACGACATCGCGGATTTCACCGCGATCCTGCCGGAGTTCGGCACCATCGGCGACTTCGTCGACCTGGTGGAGAAGGCGCACGCGCGCGGCATGCGGGTGATCGCCGACCTGGTCATGAACCACACCAGTGAGCAGCATCCGTGGTTCCAGGCGTCCCGGTCGGACCGGGACGGCCCCTACGGCGACTTCTACGTCTGGGCGGACACCGACGACCGGTATCCCGAGGCCCGGGTGATCTTCGTCGATACCGAGCAGTCGAACTGGACCTACGACCCGGTGCGCGGGCAGTACTACTGGCACCGGTTCTTCTCCCACCAGCCGGACCTCAATTACGAGAACCCGCTGGTCCAGGACGCCATGATCGAGGTGCTGCGGTTCTGGCTCGATCTCGGCATCGACGGCTTCCGGCTGGACGCGGTGCCGTACATGTACGAGCGCGAGGGCACCGACTGCGAGAACCTCAAGGAGACGCACGAGTACCTGCGGCGAGTCCGGTCCGAGATCGACCGGCTCTACCCCGACCGAGTGCTGCTCGCCGAGGCGAACCAGTGGCCCGCCGACGTGGTCGAGTACTTCGGCGACCCGAGCGTCGGCGGTGACGAATGCCACATGGCCTTCCACTTCCCGCTGATGCCGCGCATCTTCATGGCCGTCCGCCGCGAGCAGCGGTACCCGATCTCGGAGATCCTGGCCCAGACGCCGCAGATTCCCTCCGGCTGCCAGTGGGGCATCTTCCTGCGCAACCACGACGAGCTGACCCTCGAGATGGTTACCGACGATGAGCGTGACTACATGTACGCCGAGTACGCTCGCGACCCCCGGATGAAGGCCAACATTGGCATCCGCCGCCGGCTGGCGCCGCTGCTGGACAACGACAGAGACCAGCTCCAGCTGTTCACCGCGCTGCTGCTGTCGCTGCCAGGCTCCCCGGTGATCTACTACGGCGACGAGATCGGCATGGGCGACAACATCTGGCTCGGCGACCGGGACGGGGTCCGCACGCCGATGCAGTGGACTCCTGACCGCAACGCGGGCTTCTCCCGGTGCGACCCGGCCCGGCTGTACCTGCCGCTGATCATGGACCCGCTCTACGGCTTCCAGGCGCTCAACGTCGAGGCGCAGGAGCGCATGCCCGGCTCGCTGCTCAACTGGACCCGCCGCATGATCGACATCCGCAAGCGGCACCCCGTGTTCGCGCTCGGCGAGTACCACGAGCTGAACTCGTCCAACCCCAGCGTGCTGGCGTTCGTCCGGGAGTACCGCGCGTCCGACCCGGAGGGCGGCGCGGACCGGATGCTGTGCGTGAACAATCTCTCCCGCTTTCCGCAGCCGGTCGAGCTGGACCTCAGCAGGTTCGCCGGGTCGATCCCGGTCGAGACGATGGGCGGCGTGGCATTCCCGCGCATCGGGGAGCTCAGCTACCTGCTGACCCTCCCCGGCTACGGCTTCTACTGGCTGATGCTCAAGCCGCCGACCGCCTACGGCGCCTGACCGGCGTCGCCGTCATCCCGACGGGGTGCGATCGCAGCGGGCAGGCGCGGCAGGAAGAACTCCGAGCAGGCCCAGTGCTCGGCGTGCGCGGCGCGCGCTGGTCAGGCGCCGTAGGCGGTCGTCAGCGTGCGGACCGTGCTCGATGATCAGCGGCGTCGCGTCCGGCTCGGCGGGCCGCGCTGACACCGTGACCGTGCTGGCGGCCGGAGTCGGTCGAATCGGTCACGACGGCTGCTCCAGATCATCCCCGGCGGCGGACGGACTGAACTCGGCGCGATCTAGAGTAATGAGATGCAGCCACGGGCAGTAGGTGACCGTGCCTGACAGCGCTGCGCGGGCAGCCCGCCCGCTCGGGCCGGTACCGCCAGGCCCGGCGCCGCTGACCGGGCCGGAAGCCACCGCGGCGCTGCTTGACAAGCTGGCGGGCTGGCTGCCGCGGCAGCGCTGGTTCCCCGGCCGCGACGACCGGCCGGGCGCGCTCAGGCTGATCTCGGACGTCGCGCTGCAGGCCGGCTTTCCCGCGCTGCGGCACCTGATCGTCGAGGCCTCGCTGCGCTCCGGGCCTGCCAGGTTCCAGGTGCTTGTCGGCTACCGGCCCGGCCTGCCGCCGGCTCTGCACGACGCGCTGATCGGCTCTGTCGGCGGTGTGGCCTGCTACGACGCGTTGCACGACCCCGAGCTCGCCGACGTCCTGCTGCACGGCATCAGCGAGCAGCGGCTGGCGGGCCAGCTGAGGTTCGTCCGCGAGGCGGGCACCCCCTCGCTCGTCCGCGGCAGCCTGGCCGGCCGCGTCCTTGGCGCGGAGCAGAGCAACACCAGCCTGGTCTTCGGCGACCACGCCATCCTGAAGGTGCTGCGCCGGCTGTTCCCCGGCACCAACCCCGATCTCGAGGTCGCGGACGCGCTCGCCCGGCTCGGCTCCAATCGGGTCGCGGCACCTTACGGCTGGATCGAGACCGACCTCGACGGCGAACCGGTGCTGCTCGGCGTGCTGTCGCAGTTCCTGACCGGGGCCAGCGACGGCTGGATCCTCGCGCTGGACAGCCTGCACGCCCTGGCCGCGACCGGCGCGGACCCGACCGGCCTGGAACCGCCGGGCAGCACCCCCTTCGCGGCCGAGGCCAGGCTGCTCGGCCACGCGACCGCCGAGCTGCACGCGGACCTGGCGCAGGCATTCGGCAGCCGGGAGCTGACCGCGGCGGAGCTGGCCGGCGTCGCGAGCGCCATGCAGGGCAAGCTGTCCGACGCCGTCGATGTGGTGCCCGGCCTGGCCGCGCACGAGGCCAGGATCAGGGCCGCGTACGACGCCTTCGCACGGCTGCCCGGGCCGGTCATCGTTCAGCGGATCCACGGTGACTACCACCTGGGCCAGGTGCTGCGCGCCCAGCACGGCTGGGTGGCGCTGGACTTCGAGGGCGAGCCCGCCGTCCCGCTCGCCGCGCGCCGAGGGCTCGCACCCGCCCTGCGGGACGTGGCCGGGATGCTCCGGTCGTTCGACTACGCGGCGCGGCACGAGACGGTCGGCGAGCCGGCTGAGGGAAGGCTGGCCGTGCAGGCGAGCGGCTGGGTGAGGCAGTGTCATGACGCGTTCTGCGCGGGCTACGCCGCCGCCGGCGGAGCCGACCCGGCCGGGCACCGAGCCCTGCTGCGCGCGCTGACCCTGGAAAAGGCGGTCTACGAAGTGGTCTACGAGTACCGGCACCGGCCGTCCTGGCTGGCAATCCCGCTGAGCTTCTTGGCAGCGGCATGACCGCGGGCACCCGCCACCTGGACCGGGTCAGCCGCCTGGAGATTGACCGGCTGCTCGCCGGCACGCACTACGACCCGCACTCGATCCTCGGCGGGCACGCGGGCCGGGACGGCGTGACGATCAGAGCGCTGCGCCCGCTCGCCGAGACCGTCACCCTGGTGCTGCCTGGCGGCAGCCGGGTTCCGATGCAGCACATCCACCAGGGCGTGTTCTCGGCCACCGTGCCGGGACACGCGGTGCCTGACTACCGGATCGCGGTGACCTACCCCGCTATGTCGGAGACGGTCGGCGACGACCCCTACCGGCACCTGCCCACCCTTGGCGAGGTCGACCTGCACCTGATCGCCGAGGGCCGGCACGAGGAGCTGTGGACGGTGCTCGGCGCCCAGGTCAGGCCTGACCTCGGCGGCACCTCGTTCGCGGTGTGGGCGCCCAACGCCCGCGGCGTGCGGGTCATCGGCGATTTCAACCACTGGGACGGCCGCGCGCACGCGATGCGCTCGCTCGGCGGCTCCGGTGTCTGGGAGCTGCTGATCCCAGGCGTCGGGGCGGGCGCCACCTACAAGTACGACATCTGCGGCCCCGACGGCACGTGGCACCGCAAGGCCGATCCGATGGCAGGCTGGGCCGAGCGGCCGCCGGCGACCGGGTCCCTCGTCACCGAGTCCCGCTACCGGTGGGGCGACGCGCAGTGGCAGGCCGACCGGTCCGGGCGCGACCTGCTGGCCAGCCCCATGAGCGTCTACGAGGTGCACCTGGGCTCCTGGCGGCCTGGGCTGTCGTATCCGGACCTGGCCAGCCAGCTCACCAGCTACGTCGCCGAGATGGGCTTCACGCACGTGGAGTTCCTGCCGGTCGCCGAGCACCCGTTCGGCGGCTCGTGGGGCTACCAGGTCACCTCGTATTACGCGCCCTCGGCCCGGTTCGGCAGCCCGGACGAGTTCCGCTACCTGGTCGACAGCCTGCATCAGGCGGGCATCGGGGTCTTCCTGGACTGGGTGCCGGCCCATTTTCCGCGCGACGTCTGGGCACTGGCCCAGTTCGACGGCACCCCGTTGTACGAGCACGCCGACCCGCAGCGCGGCCAGCACCCCGACTGGGGCACGCTCATCTTCGACTTCGGCCGACCGGAGGTCAGGAACTTCCTGGTGGCGAACGCCATCTACTGGCTGCAGGAGTTTCACGCCGACGGGCTGCGCGTCGACGCGGTAGCCTCGATGCTCTATCTCGACTACTCGCGCAAGGCCGGCCAGTGGTCGCCAAACTCGCTGGGCGGCCGCGAGAACCTGGACGCCGTCTCGTTCCTCCGCGAGGTCAACGCCACCTGCTACAAGCGGGTGCCCGGCATCGCGATGATCGCCGAGGAGTCCACCGCGTGGCCCGGCGTGACCAGGCCGGTGCACCTGGGCGGGCTCGGCTTCGGGTTCAAGTGGAACATGGGCTGGATGCACGACACGCTGAGCTACCTCAGCCGGGACCCGGTCCACCGCAGCTACCACCACGACGAGATCACCTTCTCGATGATCTACGCCTACAGCGAGAACTACATCCTGCCGCTGTCGCACGACGAGGTCGTGCACGGCAAGAGCGCGCTGCTGCGCAAGTTCGCCGGCGACGAATGGCGGCAGTTCGCCGGGCTGCGCGGGCTGCTCGCGTTCATGTGGGCGCATCCAGGCAAGCAACTGCTGTTCATGGGCTCGGAGTTCGGCCAGGGTGACGAGTGGTCGGAAGAGGCCGGGCTGCAGTGGCACGTGCTCGAGTACCCGCTGCACGCGGGCGTGCAGCAGCTCGTCAGGGACCTGAACGACGCCTACAGGGAACACCCGGCGCTCTGGCAGCGGGACAGCTCGCCTGAGGGCTTCCAGTGGATTGACGCCAGCGACGCAGGCGGCAACGTGCTGTCCTTCCTGCGCTACTCCGCCGACGGCAGCGCCCTTGCGTGCATCGCCAACTTCGGCGCGATGCCGCACCACGGCTACCGGATCGGGCTGCCAGCGGCCGGGCCGTGGACCGAGGTCATCAACACCGACGCGGACGTGTACGGCGGCGCCGGCACCGGCAACTACGGCCGGGTGGCGGCGGTCGGCGAGCCGTGGCACGGCCGGCCCGCCTCGGCGGAGCTGAGCATCCCGCCCCTCGGGGTGCTGTGGCTAGCCCGGGAACGGCCCGACGCCGGCGACAGCGGTCAGCCGGAGTCGCCGCCTGGCTCGTAGCCGAGCAGGTCGCCCGGCCGGCAGCGCAGCTCGGCGCACCGGAGATCCTTTAGTCAACAGTGACCAGGCGCACGTCAGCGAGCTCGCCGGAGTCGATCTGCAGCACGCCGAAGGTCCCGTGCGGTTGCCGGCGCCGGTCCGTGGGCGAGCCAGGGTTGAAGATCCGGAATCCGCCGTCGCGCGCATCGAGTGGGATATGCGAGTGACCGAAGACGACCAGTTCGACAGCGGGGAACGCCGCGCGCATCCGGCGCAGCCGTCCGCCGGTTGCACCGCTGTCGTGGATCATCGCGACCCGCAAGCCGGCCAGCTCAATCTCCAGGGTGGGCAGCGCACCCCACGCGGCCACGTCTGGCCCGTCGTTGTTGCCGACGACCGCGCGCACGGGCGCGTACTCCGCGAGCTCGTCGAGTACCGCCGCGGTGCAGACGTCCCCGGCGTGCAGGATGGCGTCCGCCTGCCGCAGTAACGCCGCCAGGGGCGGCGGACACGACTTCCACCGTCGCGGCGCGTGG
>JBOHCP010000169.1:0-8957 GCA_050698875.1 Streptosporangiaceae bacterium
TAACGATATCGGCCGCAATGAGCAGCGTGCTGAATCCCACCAACACCGCGAAGACCAGCAGACTGACCGGCACCAGGCGCTGGATGTCGACCAGGCCAGGGTCTGGCCGGCCGCGCAGCCGGTTGAACCATGCCCGCAGCCGCTCGAAGATCACCACGGCGAGGTGACCACCGTCGAGCGGCAGCAGGGGCAGCAAGTTGAACGCCCCGACGAAGATATTGAGCGAGGCGACCAGGAAGAGCACGACGGTCACCTTCGCCTGCCAGGGCAGCGCGGCCTGGACCACATCGCCGGTCACCTCACCGACCCCGACGACGCTGCTGACCTGGCCGGCCGCGGTGCTGGACCGGTTCGCGGAAAACAGGTCGGGCAGCGCTGACGGCAGCCTGCCGATGGCCGACACCGAGGACGTCAGGGTGTTCGCGAACTGGTCCCCGGCGTAGCCCCAGGAGCCGAAGAAGCCGCTGCGCCGGTACACGACGGCCCGGTCGACGCCCAGGTACGGCACCGACCGGCCGGGGACCTTCGCGAGCGTGACGGGTAGCTCCACGGTCCGCCCGGCGCGCCGGACGACGACGGGGATGGACGTGCCCACCGGCTCGGAGGCGAGCACCGTGTGCAGCTGATTCCAGCTGCCGACTGGCCTGCCAGCCACCGACACGATCCGGTCACCGGGCTTCAGCCCGGCCAGCTCGGCCGGCGACTTGCCCAGGTTGCCGCTCGTGCACGGGTTGGCGCTGTTGAGCGCGTGCACGCTGCCGGGCACGCAGGATGCGACGGAGCCGACCAGGCTGGTGTTTGAGAGGTAGGCCTGCCCGATCGCCAGTGCCAGCGCGAACAGCAGCAGCATCGCGAGCACGAAGTGCATGAAGGACCCGGCGGCGAGCACGATGATCCGCTGCCAGCCCGGTTTGGCGCGGAACGAGCGCGGCTCGTGGGCGACGTCGACGTCCTCCATCGACGTCATACCGGTGATTTTGACAAATCCGCCGACCCACAGCGCCTTGACCCCGTACTCGGTCTCCCCGCGGAACGTGGACCACAGCGTGCGGCCGAAGCCGACAAAGAACTGGGTCACCCGCATGTGGAACTTTTTCGCGGTCAGGAAGTGGCCGAGCTCGTGCAGCATCACGGAGACCAGCAGGGCGACGACGAAGATCAGGATGCCGAACAGGAATGCCAGCCGGTTGCGCTCGACCACGATGAGCGTGACCACGGCGGCAGCGATCAGCAGCCAGATCAGGAGCTGCGACAGGCCGGCGCGCGGTCCCCGTCGCTCTGGACTTTGACCGTTATACCCGTTTTGGGGATCGGCAGGGCCGGTCGGACCCATCAGGCGACCCCTCCATCCCGGTACCTGGTCACAGCTTCCCCGTCAGCTCTCGTGCCCGATCCCTGGCCCAGCTATCCGCCGCGAGCACATCAGCCAGCCCGACGGCGCCTCCGGCCGGGTCGTGATGTTCCGAGACTACCTGGGCGACCGTGTCGACGATTCCGGCGAACGGGATCTGCTCGGCGAGGAAGGCCGCGACGCACACCTCGTTCGCGGCGTTGTAGACGGCCGGAACGGTGCCCCCGGCCGCCCCGGCCTGCCGCGCCAGCGGCACCGCCGGGAAGGCCGCCTCGTCCAGCGGCTCGAAGGTCCAGGTGTGCGCGGTCGTCCAGTCAACCGGCGCCGCCGCGGCCGGCACCCGGTCCGGCCAGCCGAGCGCGAGCGCGATCGGGATGCGCATGTCGGGGGGGCTGGCCTGGGCGAGGGTGGATCCGTCGGTGAACTCGACCATGGAGTGGATCACCGACTGGCGGTGCACCACCACCTCGATCCGGTCGAAGCCGATGCCGAACAGCAGGTGCGCCTCGATGAGCTCGAGGCCCTTGTTGACCAGGGTGGCGCTGTTGACCGTGATCACCGGCCCCATGTTCCAGGTCGGGTGCGCGAGCGCCTGCTCCGGCGTCACCGCGGCGAGCTCCGCCCGGCTCCGGTGCAGGAACGGGCCGCCGCTCGCGGTGACGACCAGCCTGCTGACCTCGGCCGCGCGGCCGCCGCGCAGGCACTGGGCGATCGCCGAGTGCTCGGAGTCGACCGGGACGATCTGACCCGGCGCGGCGCGGCTCGCCACCAGCGCGCCGCCCATGATCAGCGACTCCTTATTGGCCAGCGCCAGCACCCGGCCGGCCTCGATCGCAGCCAGCGTCGCGGCGAGGCCGACGGCACCCGTGACCGCGTTCAGCACCACGTCACACGGTCGGGCCGCAAGCTCGGCCACCGCGTCGGCGCCCGCGGTCAGCTCAGGCAGCTTGCGCCTGGCCCCGTCGGCGGAACCGAGATCGGCTAGCGCCGCGCGCAGTTCCGGCAGCGCCGCCGGGTTCGCCACCGCGACCGCCTCGGCGCGGAGGTCGATCGCCTGCCGGGCCAGCAGGCCCGGGTTGCCGCCGCCGGCGGCGATCGCCGTCACCCGGAATCGCTCCGGGTTGCGGGACACGATGTCGGCCGCCTGCGTACCGATTGAGCCGGTCGAGCCGAGAAGGACGATGTCCCGTCGGCGGCCGGCGCTGCTCGCGGAGTTCACCCCGCTATTGTGCCCATGCGTGCGCCCGCGCTGGGATGTGTCATCTAGCCGGCCTCGGGATAGCTGACGGAGAACTGCCTGGCCGGCTCCCAGTCCGGCCGCAGCGGCATCCTGGCCGAGCCGCCGGCGGCGAGCTTGACGCCGAGCATCTGATGCAGCTGCACGACGTTCTGCTCGAAGCCGAGCCGCGAGCCCGCCAGGTACAGCCGCCAGACCCGCGCGGTGCCCTCCCCGACCTCGGCGACGGCCTCATCCCAGTGGTCGTCGAGGTTCGCGCACCAGCCCGCGAGGGTCATCGCGTAGTGCTCGCGCAGGTTTTCCTCGTGCCGGACCTCGAAGCCGGCGTCGTGCATCAGCGACATGAGGTAGCCGGGCCCCTCCAGCTCGCCGTCCGGGAACACGTAGCGGTAGATGAAGCCGCCGGAGACGTGCGACGGGCCGACGTTGTCCGGCCGGGTGATGCAGTGGTTGAGGAGCCTGCCACCCGGCACGAGCTTGCCGTACAAGAACGCGAAGTAGCCGGGCAGCTGTGCCTTGCCGATGTGCTCCGACAGCCCGATCGAGCTGACCGCGTCGAAGTCGGTCTCGGGCACGTCCCGGTAGTCGAGGTGACGAACTTCCGCCAGGTCAGACAGACCCCGTTCCTTGATAGCGGCCTGGGCCCACGAAGCCTGCTCCTGCGACAGCGTCACGCCCAGGGTCTTGACCCCGTACTCGCGGGCCGCGTGCATCACCATCGCGCCCCAGCCGCAGCCGACGTCGAGCAGGCGCATCCCCGGCGTGAGCGCCAGCTTGCGGGCGACCAGGTCGAACTTGGTCGCCTGCGCCTGCTCGAGGGTGGCACCCGCGCTCGGGTAGCACGCGCACGTGTAGGCCATCGACGGGCCGAGCACCCACTCGTAGAACGTGTTGGACACGTCGTAGTGGTGCGCGATGGCGGTCGCGTCCCTGCTCTTGGAGTGCCGGCGCCCGGACAGCCACCGCCGGTTCACCCGCACCTCCTGCGGCGGCGGGTGGACCCGCGGCCACAGCAGCTTCGGCCCGCCCAGGCTGCGCAGCAGGCCGAGTTTCTCTGGCAGGCCCATCTGGACCCGCTGGGCCCGCGCCATCCTGGACAGCGCCGTGTACATGTCGCCATCGACGTCCAGGTGATCGGAGACGTAGGCGCGCGCCAGTCCGAGCGCGCCCGGTGCCTGCGCCAGGTACGACACCGCGACCGGCGACTTCACCGTGATCGTGACGGGCGAGTCGGGGGCACCGGCCCGGCTGCCGTCGTATGCCTGGAACGCGACCGGGGCATCCGGGCCCGCGACCTGCTCGAAAACCTCGGCCAGCGCCATCCACGTTCCCTTCTGTCTAGGCGGTCAGACGCCGCGCACGCACTTGTCGTACAGGTCGGCTAGCCGACCCTTTCCGTCGTAGGCGCTCTTGAGCTGCGCATACTGCTCGCCGTTGTATCGCGCCCAGAACTCCTCGCGGGAGTAGAACGCGGTCGAGTACAGGCCCTTGTGACCGCCGAGCTCGGCCACCTTGTCCTCGATCCGCCGGTTGAAGTGGCCATCGGCGGCGCCGGGCGGCAGCCCGACCGTGCCCCAGAAGCCGAAGTTCACATACACCTGGCCGGGCCGCATCGGGTACAGCGGCCAGCTCGCGTCCCCCCGGAGCCGCAGCGGGCACATCCATACCGGACTCATTCCCACATCAGCCAGGAAATAGCGGAGGAACGGGGCCGATTGGTCCACCGGTATCTCCACGTCCTGCACCACCATCTCTCGCTGCGGCCTGCCAAGGCGCGCGTCGACCCGGCTGGTCACGCCGTGCTTGCGGTCGAGCGCAACCAGCTTGCGGTAGACGTCGGAGCGACGGTAGCGGCGTGGCCAGAGGGCGCGCACGGCTCGGTGCTGCACGCCGAACGCGCGCGAGCACCAGAACCAGTCGGTGTCCCACCGCCACAGGTAGTCCGCGACGGTGAGGAAGTCCTCTTTCGGGCCGCGGATGGACTGGTAGTAGATCCTGTCCCTGGTGTAGTCGCTCCGCCACGGCGCGACGTCGCTGAAGGCGCCGATCGACAGGTACATCTCGGCGGGCCCGAAGGCGGTGCCGTCGATGAAGTCGGCCCGGTGCCCGCGGTAGCTGCCATCCGCCGCCACCTGCGCGACCGCAGCGAAGCACTCGTCGGAGTCGGTGAAGGCGAAGTGACGCAGGTGCACGTACGGCCGGACCGGCTGCAGCTCGATGGTGAGCGACAGGGTGTAGCCGAGCGTTCCGTAGGAGTTGGGGAACCCGCGGTAGAGCGCGGCGTGCTCGTTCTGTTTTGTCGCGGTGACGACCCGGCCGTCCCCGGTGAGGATCTCCAGGGCGATGACCGACTCGTGCGGGAGGCCGTTGCGCAGCGAGGTGGACTCGACGCCGAGCCCGGACACCGCACCGCCGAGGGTGATCGTCTTCAGTTCCGGGACGACCAGCGGCATGAGGCCGTGCCGCAGCGTGGCGGCGACCAGATCCTCATAGGTCGTCGTGCCGCCGACGCGGGCGGTCTGAGTCTGCGGGTCGACGCAGATGACGCGGGAGAACGGCGCGGCGTCGAGCTGGTGACCTGCGGCATCGGCGCGGAACCTGAACAGGTTCGACGTCGTCTTCGCCAGCCGCACCGGCTGTCCGGCCGGGATCGCCGCATAGGCTCGCCGTATCGCCTCGACCGCTGCCGCGTGCTGCTGTGCCGCGGAACTCCCGGCCGCTGGATCTCCGGTCCGGGTGGTGACGTCGGTCACGGGACCTCCCTGACTGGCTGTGGTCTGCCGCACTGCTCCTTGGAGGCATCGTGGGCGCGCTGTACGCCGAACTCGACGAACGGCTTAGGAAGTTTATCGCCAGACAGCCTGTTTTCTTCGTGGCCACCGCGCCCTGCCTGACCGATGCGGGCGATGGCGGGCACGTGAATGTCTCCCCCAAGGGCTACGTTGACACCTTCGCGGTGCTCGGCCCGCGCACGGTTGCCTATCTCGACCTGACCGGCAGCGGCGCAGAGACGATCGCCCACGTTCGGCAGAACGGCCAGATCACGATCATGTTCTGCTCCTTCTCCCGCGAAGCGAGGGTGCTGCGGCTGTACGGCCGGGGCCAGGTGGTGCTGCCGGGCTCCGCGCGCTTCGACGAGCTCGCGGGTCACTTCCCCCGCACCGCCGACCCGGCCGCGGAGCTGACCAGCCAGCGCGCCATCATCGTGGTCGACCTGCAGCGAATCGCCGACTCGTGCGGCTACGCGGTGCCGGAGATGTCGCTGGCGGCCGAGCGCGACGTGCTGGACCGGTGGGCGGCGAAGAAGACCGCCGCAGAGCTTGCGGCCTACCGGGTCGACAAGAACTCGGCGAGCATCGACGGGCTGCCCGCCCTCGAGCGGGCCCCGGCCACGTGACCGAGCGGCGGCCGGCGCACCTCATGTGGTGATGCCGATGGGGTTGCCTTCCGGGTCGAGGACCCTCACCAGCCGGTAGCCCTCATCAGCGCCTTCCTCGTCCGCGTCGAAGGTCACCCCCCGCTGGCGGAGTTCGGCGATGGTGGCGTCGAAGTCGCCGACGGCCAGCGTCGGTGCCCAGCCGATACCTGGCCGGGCAGAGATCCGGTCCGGGTGATCGGTCGCGAGCGCCAGGGCGGGGCCGGTGCTGTCTGGCGGCGCCAGCACGCAGAACTCGTTCGGCTCCAGGTAGCGCACCGAGAGCCCGAGCACGTCGCGGTACCACTCGACGGCGGCGTCGAAATTGACTACCTGGACGGTGACCATCATGATCCCGGTGGGCCTCATGAAGGTCATCTTGCCCCCGGGTCACCGTCCGTGGCGAGCGATCGGGCAGGTCATGCACTGCGCTCCGCCCCGGCCCTTGCTGAGCTCGGTGCCGTCGATCTCGATCACCTCGACGCCGTGGTCACGCAGCTTGCGGTTGGTGAACTCGTTCCGGCGGTAGCCGACCACGACGCGGGGTGCCAGCGCGACAAAGCTGCTGCCGCTGTCCCACTGCTCCCGAGCCTGCTGATAGTCGTCGCCGCCGGTGGGAATCAGGTCCAGTTCACCGAGGCAGGGCGCGCTCTCGACGGCGCCGACGAAGCTCGACTCCGGGCGGACGTCGAGCGTGCCGCGCCTGTCACCGGGGCGCAGGGACATGGCCGGAGCGGTTGCGCGGGATCGTCACGGCGATCACCCGATCGGCGGCCCCGGCGGCGAACAGCGCCAGCGCGACGTGCTCGATGATCCTGCCGGTTGACCGCTCGCTGACGGCGGATACCAGTACTCGAAGTCCGCGTCCGCGAACATGGGGTGGTGGGTGGCCAGCCGCTCGCCATCCCAGGCGTGAGCTCCGAGCAGACCGTGTCAACCAGAGCCGGGCCCACCGACAGGTGGTTGACCGTGCGCTCGACGGCGTGCTGCCGAGCCTTGCGGCTGGTGTTCAGCGCCTGGGCCAGCAGTTCCTCATGGTAGAGCACCTCGATGCACGTCGTCATACAGCAGCTCATCCCTGTTGCTCGGGGTGAGCCGCTTCACGCTCAGCTCCGGCCGGTGCGCGATTACCTGCCGCAGCCTGCCTACCTCAGAGCGGACCCCGTAGCTGGCGGCCATCGCCTGCCCCCGACTGCGAACCAGTGCCTGGAGACCCCGTGACCTCCGGCGCGGTACATGCCCTCCGGCCCGGCCGGCAACCGCTAGCGGCTGGCCGCGAGGTGCTGGATCGAGCCCCGGTACCGGTAGAGGTCGCGCAGCAGGCTGACCTCGGCACCGTGGTGCACCTGCTCGTTGACCAGGGTCGCGAGCACCCTGTGCACCGGCCAGCGGTCGCCCCAGTTGGTCGGCACGACCCGGTCCAGGCCGTCCTCGGTCAGCCCGTCCAGGGCGTCGAGGATCGGCTGGTGGCTGGCGAATAGCCAGTCGGTCGCCTCCGCCACGTCGCCGGGCAGCTCAAGATCGAACGACAGCGACGCCGAGCCGAACGCGTAGTCCCAGTACAGGTAGTTGACTGCGGCGATGTGAATGGTGCGCCACGCGATCGTCGTGAACGGCGCCGGCTGCGGCTGCGCGGGATCGTAGTCGATGACCCACTCGCCGCTGCCGTCCACGTTCACGCCACGATCTTCCAGGCGGGGATGCACCGTCCAGCAGCCGGCGACCGGCTCCCAGAAGAACTCCTCGGCAAAGATTCCGGCCAGGACGCGCCGCAGCGTGTCACACGAGCCGGCGTAGGCGGCCCGCAGGATGTCGGCACCAGTCGTCATAGCTACCCAGTGTGGCGCCCTAGAGTTGCCTGGTGCGGATCGCGCTGATCAATTCCGGGCTTGGCCTGCTGGCAGCCGCCGCGGCGCTGCACCGGATGCGGCCCGATGCCGATCTCGTGCTGGCGACCGACCCGGACGGGATGCCGTGGGGTCCCAGGACGCCCGACGACATCGCCGACCGGGCACTGCTGTGCGCGCGCGCCGCCGTCGCGTACCGGCCCGATGTCCTCGTCATGGCCTGCAACACCGGGTCGGTGCACGCGCTGGAGCCGATGCGGGCCGCGTTCGAGCCGGATATCCCCGTCATCGGCACGGTGCCGGCGATCAAGCCGGCCGCCGCCGCCCACCGGCTCGTGGCGATCTGGGCTACCGTCGCCACCACGGCCAGCGCCTACCAGCGCAGGCTGATCGCGGAGTTCGGCGGGTCCGCGCTGGTCACACCCGTCGCGTGCCCCGGCCTCGCGGACGCGGTCGATGCCGGGGACGAGGCCGCGACGGCCGCCGCCGTCAAGGCCGCCGCGGCCGAGACTCCGCCCGGCTGCCAGGCCGTCGTCCTTGGCTGCACCGAGTACGAGCTGACCGCGGACCGGATCCGGGCGGCCGTGCCCGGCGCCGTGACCTTCGGCTCCGCCGACGCCGTCGCGGCCCAGGCGCTGCGCCGGATCCCGGCGAGCGATGCGCCGCCGCACCCTGCCCAGGCCGGGTGCGGCGGCGCTCGGCCCGACGGCGCTCGGCTCGGCACTGTCCGGGTGCTGCTGAGCGGGCGGCCCGCACTCCTGCCCTCGGCCGCGCTGCGTTACCCCGAGGGCCGGCTGCTGGCTCCGCTGGTCCGGGTGGGGAACACCGACCGTGAGCCAGCGGCAGACCCGGCCGTCACCAGGTAACGCGGCCCGGTTGCCCGCCGCGCCCGCCACGACCCCGTTCCCCTCAGGTCAGCCATGCCCTCGCCGGGCGGATGCCGCCCGCCTGCTGGGTTGTCCAGCTCCAGTGCCGCCTGACCCGCGGTCCGACTGCGCTTTCCGCGCTGACCTGGACGGGTGCCTGCGCTGGACCCGGCGGGAGCGCGCGTCCCGGCCTGGCGGCACCGCGTAGCTCGCCGCGACCGCAGCCGGCGTCATCGGCATC
>JBOHCP010000170.1:0-8942 GCA_050698875.1 Streptosporangiaceae bacterium
AGCCAGGCCAGGTCGCGCCCCGAGAAGTCAGCCACAGGGTGCCTCCCATATCTGAGTGACTAGATCACTCAGTCTAGTCGCGCAGCCTGCAGCAACCAAGCACCCTCACGATTCAGTCGTGCACCCCTGCAGCGGGGGATTCCCGCCCCGGTTCGCTGTGTCCCGGCCACGGCCAGGAACCCAGGTGAAGCCGAGCTGATCAGCAACCAAGCGCATCGTGAGGTCGAAGGCGCGGGGCCCGTCGACGACGGGGTCGTCGAGGGCGATCTGGACCGTCAGCCCATCCATGAGCGCGGACAGGTAGATGGCGAAGCTGTCCGCGTCGATCTCGCGAAACTCGCCGGCCTCCTGCCCGTCACGGACCAGCGCGGCGATCGCCTCGCGCCAGCGCTCGTCGGACTTCCGCCGGACTCCGGCCACCGCGTCGTTCCTGGCCGCCTGGGCCCAGAAGTCAAGCCAGAGCTGCCACGTGCTGCCCGGCCGCGGATCGGCTTCGGCAAGGCAGGCCATGGCCACGAACTCCTCCAGCCGCGCCGCCGCCGTCGGCAGGCTCGCGATCCGGGACTGGCCGACCACGTACCAGGTGTCGTCGTAGTACCGGATCGCCTCGGTTAGCAGCTGGTCTTTGGTCTTGAAGTAATAGATGACCAGAGCCGGGCTGACCCCGGCCCGCTCGGCCACATCGGCGATCCGAGTCTCGGCATATCCGCGCTCCGAGATGACCTCGAGGGCTGCCTGCAGCATCTGTAGACGCCGCTGATCCGCGGTGCCCAGGGCCTCGCGGCCTACTTCCCGGACTGTCATCGGGGTCGTTCCTCTCATGACGGCAGTGCGTCCCGTGCCGTCTATCCGGGTTTTGCCGTCCTCCGTAACTCGGCTGCTGACCGGTGGAGAGGGGCCCCGTCCCGCGGTCTGGGATGCGGCTTCCGCTGCTGGCCTTGGCCATCCGGCCGGGACACTGCCCCGAATCGAGGGCCGACTGCTGGCGTAGGCCTCGCCGGCTCCCGTGCGCCGCTCGTACCGGGTCTTCTCTTGCCTCCAGGCTAGCACACTTCTCGACTGAACATTCAGTCAATGTTCTGCGGTCATCCTGCACAGCGCCGATCGCACCATAGTGAGGCAGGCGCGAGCGAGTGACCGCAACTCTACGGAAGGCTGGGCTTATGGCGGCGACATATGACGCCATCGTAATCGGCGGGGGACACAACGGGCTGGTAGCTGCCGCCTATCTGGCAGGCACGGGCGCGCGGACGGTGGTGCTGGAGAGCAGGCACAAGACCGGCGGAGCCGCGACCACCGAGTCCCCGTGGCCGGATGCGCCCGAATTCAACGTCACCAGGCTCTCCTATGTCATGAGCCTGCTGCCGCCGACGATCATCAAGGACCTGGATCTGGACCGGCACGGCTACAAGATCTTCCCGATGGGGCCGTACTACCAGGCCTTTCCTGAACGCGGCTCGATCACGCTGTACGCCGACGACGCCAGGCGCAACTACGAGTCGGTGTCGAAGTGGTCCAAGCACGACGCCGAGGCCATGCCGAGGTGGGATGCCTGGCTGGCAGGCCTCGCGGACGTGCTGGGTCCGCTGCTGCTCACCGTTCCTCCGGCAATCGGCTCGCGCAAGCCGCGTGATCTGGCCGCGACGCTCCGGCTCGCCTGGCGGAACCGTGGCCTGGACGTCCGCACGGTCGGGGACGTGACCCGGCTGATGACCATGAGCATCGCCGACCTGCTCGATGACTGGTTTACCTCGCCGCAGGTCAAGGGCGCGCTCGCAGTGAACGGCGTGATCGGGACCTGGGCCGGCCCGTGCGAGCCAGGCACGGCGTACGTGATGGCGCATCACTCCATCGGCGACGTGGGTGACGGGCCCCTCGGCAACTGGGGCTTCCAGGAAGGCGGGATGGGCGCGGTCGCCGGTGCGATCGAGTCAGCCGCCCGCGAGCGCGGTGTCGAGGTCCGGCTCAACTCGGAGGTGGCCCGGGTCCTGGTCGAGGGCGGCCGGGCGGTCGGCGTGGCGCTGGCGAGCGGCGCCGAGATCCGGGCCAGGGTGATCGTGTCTACCGTGCACCCGAGGACTGCGTTTCTTGAGCATGTCGGCCGGTCGAACCTGCCAGCCGAGTTCGTGTCCGACATCGAGCGGTGGAAGTCGCGCAGCGGCGTCGTGAAGATCAACCTCGCGCTCGGCGAGCTGCCGGACTTCATCGCCGACCCGGGTACGGAGCTGCAGGAACACCACACCGGGTCGGTCGAGATGGCACCGACCATGGAGTACATCGAGCGCGCGTTCCAGGACGCGCGGGAGGGCAGGCCGGCAGTCCGCCCGTTCAGCGATGGGGTAATCCCGACGGCCTTCGACAGGACGCTCTGCCCGGAGGGCACGCACATCCTGTCGCTGTTCACCCAGTGGGTGCCGTCGGACTGGAGCCGGGAGCCGCACGCCGCCGAGCTTGAGGACTACGCCGATCGCATGATCGACTGCTACAACGAGCTTGCGCCGAACTTCAAGTCGTCGATCCTGCATCGCGACATTGTCGGCCCGTACCAGATGGAGCACGAGTACGGCCTGGTCGGCGGCAACATCTTCCATGGCGAGCTGTCCGCGGAGCAGCTGTTCCACATGCGCCCGGCGCCCGGCTTCGCCGACTACCGCACGCCGGTGCCCGGCCTGTACTACGGCAGCTCAGCCACCCACGCGGGCGGCGGCGTCTGCGGCATTCCTGGCTGGCAGGCGGCCAGAGCCGCGATCGCCGACCGCAAGTCGGCCGTGCGCGGACGCGGGATGCTCCGGGGTGTCGTCCCCCCGGCTATAGCCGTCACGCCGGGGGGGCATGACGGCGCAGCCGGGCCGGCATCCCTGCGCGCCATGCTGGAAGCACGCAGCGTGGCGCTGGTCGGCGCTTCGGCCCGGCAGGGCAGCTTCGGCCGCCGGATGCTCGCGGAGGTCGGCAAGAGCCGGTCGCGGCCGCGGATCTATCCGGTCAACCCGCGCTACCCGGAGATCGAAGGCGAGCTGTGCTACCCGTCGATCGCGGACCTGCCGGAGGCGCCCGACCTGGTTCTGCTCGCGGGTGCCGGTGTCCGACGGTGCGCTTGAGCAGCAGCTGAATGGCGCGGCCGCCGCGGGCGGCCGGGCCGCGGTCATCTTCGGCAGCGTGCACGGAGACGGGCTGCGATCCCGGCTGGCTGAGATCGCGCGCGCGGCCGGGATGGCGCTGTGCGGAGCAGGCTGCATGGGATTCGCCAATGTCAGCCACGGGCTGCGCGCGCTCGGCTACACCGAGCCCGATCCGCTACCGGCCGGGCCGGTCGCACTGGTAACACACTCAGGCTCGGTCTTCTCCGCGCTGCTGCGTGGCCGCCGCGGTTTCGGTTTCACGCTCGCCGTGTCCTCCGGACAGGAGATCGTCACCGCGGCCCCGTCGTTTCTCGAGTACGCGCTGGATCTGCCGGACACCGGGGTGCTCGCGCTGGTGCTGGAGACGATCAGGGACGGCGACGGGCTACGGCGGATCCTCGGCCGGGCCGCCGAGCAGGACGTGCCCGTCGTGCTGCTCTCCGTCGGCAGCTCCGCCGGCGGGCAGGCGATGGTGGCCGCGCACTCCGGCGCGCTGGTCGGCTCCGACGGGAGCTGGGAGGCGCTGGCCAGGGCGTATGGCGTGCACCGGGTGGGCGACCTGGCCGAACTAGCCGACACGGTGGAGCTCTTCGCGGCAGGCCGCCGGGCATGCATGCCCAGCGTCGCCGGGAGCGGCATCGCGACCGTGCACGACTCCGAGCTCGAGCGGGCACATGTCGTCGACGTCGCCGACTCGGTAGGCATCCCGTTCGCGCAGATCGGCCCGCCGACGGTGGCCAGGCTCGACCCCGGGCTTACTCCGGGTAACCCGCTCGACGTCTGGGGTACCGGCGCCGGCCCGCGGGAGCTGTTCGGCGGCGCCCTCGTCGCATTGGCCGAGGATCCGGCCTGGCAGCCGCGGCACTCGCCGTCGATCTGGTGCCCGAGCTGGACGGCGACGAGTCCTATCCGCTCGCCGTGCTGGATGCTGCGGGACGCACCGGCAAGCCGCTCGCGGTGCTCTGCAATCTCGGCAGCGCCATCGACGCTGGCTGGGCCGACCGGCTCCGCGCGCGCGGCATCCCGGTGCTCGAGGGCACCCGGTCCGGACTGCGGGCGCTGCGGCACCTGCTCGACCACCCGAGGCTGATGACGGCGGCGACCGCCGCGACCGGATCCGCCGGACGGCACATCGTTCCGGGGCGCCAGGCGAAGGGAGCCGCGCTGCTGGCGAGCAGCGAGCCGGATGGCGCCGCGCTGCTGGGCCTGCTCGCTGAGTACGGGATCCCGGTGCCGCGCGCCATCGTTGTCGCCGACCTGGACGGCGCGCTCGCCGCCGGGGTGGAGATCGGCTATCCGGTCGTGCTCAAGACGGGCGCGGCCGGGGCTACGCACAAGTCCGATGTCGGCGGCGTGATCACGGGTATTGCCGACGCCGGTCAGCTAGCCGCCGGGTACGCGGACCTCGCCGGACGGCTCGGCCCGTCGGCCCTGGTCTGCCAGCACGTGCCGGCCGGCGTCGAGCTGGCGCTCGGCATCGTGACCGACCCGCAGCTCGGCCCGCTGATCGTGGTCGCAGCCGGTGGAGTGCTGGTGGAGTTGCTCACCGACCGAGTCGTCGCGCTGCCGCCGGTCTCCGACCAGATGGCCGCCGACCTGCTGAGCACGCTGCGCGTGCGGACGCTGCTGGCCGGCGCGCGTGGTGCGCCGCCCGTCGATCTCGGTGCAGTCTGCCGCGCCATCTGCGGCCTGTCCGACCTTGCGATCGAGCTCGGCGGTCGGATCGGGGCGCTGGACGTCAATCCGCTGATCTGCGGCCCGTCCGGCGTCGTCGCCGTCGACGCGCTCGCGATCCCGAGGCGCTCGGTCTGACGGGCCGTGCTCGGGGTTGGCCGCGGCACCGGCGGATGGGTTACCGTATTCGACCGCGGCCAGGTAGTAGGCGTCCCCTCGCGTCGGCCATCGATGTGGCTTTGGTGTGCCTGGAGCAACACCAGATCGCCATTCACGACGCAATGGCGCGGGCTGAGGGCGGGCGGCGGTTGGGAGCTGCCCAGCGCCGGCCCATCGATGTGGCTTTGGTGTGCCTGGAGCAACACCAGATCGCCATTCACGGCTGCGGCGATGTTCTGTCAGTAGCGGCTGGCACCGTTGCGCCATGGTTGACGACAATAACGAGCGCGGCTGGCTGCTTGCCCATCAACGCGGAGTGCTGTCCCGAGCGCAGGCCCTCGCGTCCGGGCTCAGTCGCGAAACCCTACGGCACCGCATCCGGACGGGCGGTCCGTGGCAACGACTGCTGCCCGGCATCTACCTGACCGCCACGGGTGAGCCGACGAGCGAGCAGGTGCGGATCGCGGCGGCGCTCTACGGCGGCCCGGAAAGCGCCATCACGGGACGCTCGGCACTGCGAAATTACGGAATCCGCCGGGAGGAGCCGCGGATCGTCGACGTTCTGGTGCCGGCCAGCCGGAGCCTCGCCGGTTCCGGCTTCGTGTCGGTCCACCGGACCTGGCGGATGCCCGAGTGCTTGACCTGCGACGGACCGGTGCGGTTCGCTCCGGCTGAGCGGGCCGTCGCGGACACCGTGCGCGGGATCGCCAGGCTGGAGGATGCACGCGCCATCGTGGCCAGTGCGGTCCAGCGAGGCGACTGCACCATTGAACACCTGCTGGCTGAGCTTCGCGCGGGTCCGGTCCGCGGCTCGGGAACGCTGCGGTCGGTCCTGGCCGAGGTCATCGCCGGCATCCGGTCGGTCCCCGAGGCGGAGTTGCGGGAACTCATCCGCAGGGCCGGGCTGCCTGAACCGCTCTACAACCCCCGGCTCTACCTGGGCGGCGTCTTCCTGGCCCAGCCCGACGCGTGGTGGCCGGACCATGGCGTCGCGGTAGAGGTTGACTCGCGGGAGTGGCACCTGTCGCCGGCAGACTGGGAGCGGACGATGGCACGGCACGCGCGGATGTGCGCCGCGGGAATTGTTGTTCTGCACTTCAGCCCGCGTCAGCAGCGCGAGCAGCCAGGCGACGTCACGACCACGATCGCCAGTGCGCTACGGGCTGGCCGCCCGCTCCCGGCGGTCACGACCCGCAGGCTGGCGGCGTAGGACTGCGCCGCCGCCCGGTGCAGGCGGCGGGTGCCGCGTGCGGACGGCGGACGGCGGAGGGCGAACGAGGCGGGTGCGGGCGCTGGTCGCGGGCGGGTGCCGGTTCGGTGCGACGGCTCGGGTGCTGGGTGGCAGGCGGCTCAGTCTGCCCCGGCGATGGCCGTCAGCGCTTGCTGCCCGCCGATCCGCTGGCCGCGGGTCATCAGCCGGTAGCCGAGATACCCGAGACCGGCCACCACGAAGGACAGCAGCAGCATGACGGTGGCCAGCGCGTTCAGCGCAGGCCCGCCGTTGCCGCCGTGCTCTGTCGAGTAGATGATCACCGACATGGGCGTGTTGGTCGCGTTGGACGACAGCAGGTCGACGATGACGAAGTCATCGATAACGCCGGAGAAGACCAGGATCGCGCTGGCGAAGATGGCCGGCCACAGGAAGGGCAGCAGCACCCTGCGCATGGTCTGGAACTGCGTGCAGCCAAGATCCGCCGAGGCTTCCTCGTACTGCCTGCCAATGCCCACCAGCCTGGCCTGCACGATGATCGCGGGCCAGCTGACGTTCCAGGTCACCAGGCCGAGCACCTCGGCCCAGTTGCCGAGCCCGACCGTGCTCAGCCCGGGCATCTTGGTGAAGACAAAGAACAGCGCCACGCCGAAGATCAGCTCGGGCACCACGAACGACAAGATCATGATGAAGTTGAAGCTCGACGGCAGCACGCCGCGCCACCGGTGATGCCGAGTGCGAACGCCACGCCGATCGGCACCGCGATGAGCGTCGTGTAGCACGACAGCTTCAGCGTCTCGAACATCGCGCTGTGCAGCTGCGGGTTGTGCCAGATCGAGTTGAGCCTGTCGCCCCAGTACCAGCGCCACGACAAGCCCTGATAGCTGGCCTGCGACTTGCCCGTGTTGAAGGAGAACAGGACCGCGATGACGATCGGCGCGAGCGACCAGATCAGGTACAGCCAGGTGAAGCCTTCCAGCAGCCACGGGTGCCGCCAGGGATTGCGGAGGAACCGCGGCCAGGAGGTCCGCGCGCCCCGGGCCGTCGCGGATACCTTCGCCGATACTGCCGTGCTGGTCATGACGCCGCCTGGGAAGCTCGGTTGGTTTGCACGACGTAGGCGATCATCGGCACCAGCAGCACCAGCAGGACCAGCAGCGACAGAATCGCGCCCTGGCCCGCTGACGGCGTGCTGAGCTGGCCCTCGATCAGATTGCCGATCATGGACGTGCCGGGGGCGCCGGACAGCAGCTGGTTGGTGTAGTAGTCGCCGAGCATCGGCAGCACCGTGATCAGCATGCCGGTGAGGATCGGCTGCCGGGACAGCGGCAGCGTCACGCCCAGGAAGGTGCGCACCCGGCCCAGGCCGAGGTCGCGGCCCGCCTCGATGAGCGACTGATCGATCCGGTCGAGCCCGGCGTACAGAACCAGGATCAGGTACGGGATGTAGCCGTAGACCAGGCCGAGGATGACCGTGTACCAGTGGCCGCCGAGCCAGTCGGGCGATCCGAGCCCGACGAAGGACAGCACCTTGTTGACGTAGCCGTTGGTCTGCAGCAGGTCGATCCAGGCCAGCATCCGCATCATGTAGCTGATCCAGAACGGTGCGATCATGAGGACCAGGAAGATGCCCTTGCGACGGCCGGCGAACCTGGCCACGAAGTAGGCCGCCGGGTAGGCGATCACGAGGCTCAGCAGCGCCGCGACAGCGACGTACCAGATGGTCCGCCACGCGATCGGCAGGGCGAACGCGGCCGACCCGAACAGGTCGTGCCAGACGTTGGACAGGTTGGCCGAGCTCCAGGTGAAGGGGTTGTAGACCGCGACCGGCGACTCGGTCTGCCGGTCGAGCTTGCCCTCGCCGATCGCCAGCATCGCGTAGAACGGGATGACGAACAGGACGACAAGCCAGATTATGCCGCGCCGCGAGCAGCACCGAGAAGAACCGGCTCGGCTGATGGCGCCGAGGTGACCGGCCGCCCGGGCCGCGGCTCCCGGCCGGGCTGGTCGGCGGCGCGGGTGCGGACGGCGGCGCCTGAGTGGCCATCGGTCAGATCCCGTTGCTGGCGACGAGCCAGGCCTGCTGCCAGAGCGCGTCGGCCTCGACGGGCAACTGGAGCTCGCCGACGCCGCGCCGGAAGTCCGAAGGCAGCACGGCGGTGGACATCAGGCTCGGTGGCAAGATCTGCTCCTTCACCAGCAGTTCCGGGGTGATCGCGGTCAGCGGCTGCATGTAGCCGTTGAAGCTGATGTTCTCGACCACCACCGGCTCGTCCAGCAGGTAGTTGAGGAACAGGTGGGCGAGCACCAGGCTGGCGGCAGACCGCAGGACGGTGTTGGTGTCGTTGGCGATCGGTCCCCTGCCGTCGCTGGGGAACCAGTAGCCGACCACGTCCACCGGCACGCCCTTGGGCAGGTAGCTCGCTGCCGCCGCCATGTCGCCTGACCACGCGTGATGGATCCAGGTCTGCCCGTCGGGGACCTCGCTGTAGTCGTTGTTGTCGATCTGCATGTCCACCGCCGCGGCGAGCTGCTGCAGCGTCTGCCGGGCGAGATCGATCTGGGCTTTGCTCGTGGTGTTGAGGTCGTAGCTGCCGTTCATCATCAGCCCGAGGCTGATGCCCTCCCGGTAGTCGTCCAGAATGGCGATCTTGCCCTTGTGCTGCGGCTGGAAGAACATCTCCCGCCACGGGTTGCGCATGGTGGCCGGATTCCCGGGCACCTTGTCCTTACGCCAGGCGATACCCGTGGTGTAAATCGTGTAAGGCACGGTGTACCGC
>JBOHCP010000171.1:0-8910 GCA_050698875.1 Streptosporangiaceae bacterium
GGACCTCATCGCGCTCGCGATCTCTGGCGGCGGGCCGGACAACGTGACGTGCATCGTCGCGGACGTGCAGCCGGCTCCGATCCCGGCGGCAGATCAGGCTAGCTCCGGGGCGCCCAGCCGCGTCAGCAGGCTCGACCGGGCAGCAGGGCGGAGCGCGTAGACGAGAGTGAAGGTGGCCTCTCGCATCAGGCGCTGGGCGTGATCGGATGCCAGCAGCGACCGGCTGCCACGCCTGGCCATGAGCGCCGCAGCGGCTCGCATCGCCAGTTCGCCTGCCGCGGCCCGCGCCTCCTGCATTCCTGGCCCGAGCCGGTCGAGCTCAGCTCGTAGCTGCGCCAGTTCGCCGTCGAGCGAGGTCGGTCCCAGCAAGCGGCAGCAGCGGGATGTGACGCCGAGCGCGAGCGCGGCGTGCAGCCGCAGTACCTCGGGCGCGGCGCCTTCGCTCGCCGGGTCCAGTCCCGTCGCCCGGTCGGCGTCGACCCGAAGCCGCCTGCAGGTTACCCAGACGGTCGCCGTCGCGTTCAGCGCTGCGAGGTGCAGCCGCTCCACCCGCAGCGCGGGACCCTCGGCCGCGTCGGCGATGAGCCAGACAATCCGATCGTCGGGCGTCCGTGCGGCGAGATGGATGACGTCGATGCGCCCCCAGCCAGAGACGAACGGTGACACCCCGTCCACCAGCCAGCCGTCGCCGTCGGGCCGGGCGTGCAGCGTCGGCTGCGGCAGTGCGCCACCGAGTCCGAGCCCGGCCCTGATGTCGCCCGCTGCGAGCGGTGCGAGCCAGCGGGCGGCTACGTCGCGCGGGCCGCCCGCAGCCAGGGCGTGCACGAGGCCGAGATGCTGCGCCCACAGAAACGCTGTTGTCAGGCAGCCGCTCGCGAGCGCCTCCTGCACCGCGCACGCGGTACCGAAGTCCGCGTCCACTGCTACGCCGTACAGGCTCGTGCTCGCGAGCCGGTCAAGCAGCTCGCGCGGCACCACGTCGCTGGCCTCCGTCGACAACGCGGCGGGAAACAGCACCTCGTCCGCGAACCGGCGGGCTACGCCCAGATAGTCCACAGCTGACCCTACGCCAGTGCCGCCACCTCGTCGGCGATCGCGCCGAACAGCGTGTCCGGCAGGTCGTGTGCCATGCCGGGGATCACCCAGAGGCGCGCGCCGGGTATCGCTGCCGCGGTCGCGCGGCCGCCGCCGACGTCGACCATCGGGTCGGCGTCGCCGTGGATCACCAGCACCGGCATCGACAGCGAGCCGAGCACAGCCGTCCGGTCACCGGACATCAGGATGGCCGCGAGCTGTCGCCCGGCGCCGTCGGGGTGATTCCCGCGGTCGTACTCGGCCGACATCCGGGCTGTCGTGCGGGCCTCATCAAAACCGAAAGCCGGCGAGCTCGTGGCCCTCGCCAGCGCCACGCTCTGGGTCACGCTCGCGGCCTTGTCCGCCGGCCGCGGGCTCAGCAGCATGTCGGTGATGTCGGCGCGCTGCTGGCCGACATGCGCAGCACCGGTGCTGGACATGGCGGAGATCAGCGAGCGAACCCGGTCGGGGAATTCAATCGCGAGCGCCTGCGCGATCATCCCGCCCATGGAGGCACCGAGCACGTGCGCCGACGGCAGCGCCATTTCGTCCAGCACCGCGACCGCGTCGGCCGCCATGTTCGCCAGCAGGTACGGCGGCGGCACGCTGCCGTCCAGCACCGCGAGCAGGTCGACGGGGCCGAGATCGTCCAGCCAGGCCGACAGGCCCGCGTCCCTGTTGTCGAAGCAGATGACGAAGAAGCCGCGGTCAGCGAGCTCCGACCGCAGCCCCGGCGGCCACCACGTCAGCTGCGCGCCGAGCCCGACCACGAGCAGCAGTGGCGGACCGCCACGATCACCGTCGGTCTCGAAGTAAATCGAGAGGTCGCCGGAGCGAGCTTCAGGCACGCGGAGCCCCCGGGGTTGGAACAGTCGCGATCTCGGCCGCAGCCTACCCCGGCAGCGAGGGCTATTTCTCGCCGGCTGAACGTGGCAGTATCAGGGCAGCAGCCGTCCCTCTGCCCCCGGAGACCGCTATGACCGCACCAGCACCCACCGCCACGCGTGTCGGCCTGCGCAAGGACGCGATCGGGCTGCGCGAGGTCCTGTTCCAGAGCATCACCGACATGGCCCCCGGCGCTGCGATCGCGGCGTCGATCCCGGCCGGCGTCGCGTTCGCCGGCGGCTCGCTGCCGCTGTCGGTAATCCTCGCGCTGGTGGCCTGCTTGCTGTGCGCATGGTGCATCGGCCTGCTCGCACGCGAGATGCCAGCCGCCGGCTCCATGGCGACCTACGCGGCGCGCGGTCTGCATCCAGCCATCGGCTACCTGACGGCCTGGGCGTACCTGCTCGTCGGCCTGCTGATCCCGCCGCTCGTCCTGCTGCAACTGGGGTTCACGACGGCGGCCACCATCAGCTCGGAGTGGTCGAGCTACCCGGCGACCCTGTGGTGGCCCTGGTCGCTGCTCGGCGCCGTGATCATCCTGGTGGCGGGCTTCTACGGGATCCGCACGTCGACGCGGCTCGGCACCGTCCTCGGTGTCATCGAGATCGCCGTGTTCCTTGTTCTCGCCGTCTTCTTCGTCGTGCACGCCGGCAGCCACAACACCGGGTCGGTATTCGGCACCGGCTACACCCCATCCGGGCACCGGGGCATCTCCGGGGTGGTCGCCGGCTCGGTATTCACGATCCTGGCGTTCGGTGGCTTCGAGGGAGCCGCGCCGCTCGCCGAGGAGACCAGGAACCCGCGGCGCACCATCCAGCGCGCGGTCCTGCTGGCGACGCTGCTGATTGGCGCCCTGTACGTGTTCACGACCTATGCGGTCGACGTCGCGTTCGGGCCGAGCAAGTTCTCGACGTTCACCACCGGCACTGGCAGCGCGTCGTGGGAAGGCATGGCCAGGTCCCTGTACGGGATCTTCTGGTTCTTCGTGTTCCTCGCGATCGTCAACTCAACGATCGCCAACTCGAACGCGGGCATCAACGTGTCAAGCCGGACCGGGTTCGCGCTGGGCCGGATCGGCGCCCTCCCCCGCCAGCTGGCCGTCCTCAACGTGAAGCACCGGTCCCCCCTTACGGCGATCGTCGTGGCGTTCGTCGCCACCATCGCGGTGACCCTCGGACTGGGCCTGCACTACACGCCGACGGTGGCATTCACGATGGTAGGCACCGGCATCGTGATCCTGCTCGTCGCCGTCTACATCGTGATGAACGCCGCCTGCATCGGCTACTTCGCGCGCAACCGTGGCCGGTTTAACTGGTTCTCCCACGGCGTCGTCCCGGTGCTCGGCATCGTGGCGTTCGTACCCGCCTGGCTAACCGCGGCCGGGATCAAGGTCAAGGGGTTCTCCTTCATCGCGCCGCTGACGCCGCCGTACTCCTACATGGCGCCGGGAGTCGGCGGCGCCATGGTCGTCGGCCTGATCTGCCTCATCTACCTGTACGTGCGGCACCCACGGCGGGTCGCCGAGGTCGGCCTCGTCCACCTCGACATCGAGGCTGAGGGCTCGCCTACCGCGGGATGACCGGCAGCGTGATGTAGGACGGATGCCCGGCGTCGTGGCAGATGGTCTGCTCGGCGACCACGAAGTCGGGCTCGGCAGCCGTCGCCGCCGACGCCCCGTTGCCGGGGTTGCGGTCGAAGCAGGGGAAGTTTGAGCTGGCGACGTCGACCCGCATCCGGTGGCCCGCCTTGAACACCTGGCTGGTCGCGATCAGGTCGATCTCGTAGGAGTAGATCTGCCCCGGCGTGATCGGGTCCGGCTGACCGGTGCCGTCCCGGTAGCGGGCGCGGACAATCCCGTCGGCGATGCCCATCGCCCGGCCGTCCGGCCACACGTCGACAAGCTTGGCGGTGAAGTCGGTGTCGGCCGCCGATGTCGCCGCGTGCAGCGTCACCGTGAGCGGGCCGGTCACCTCCAGGTCTTCGGCCAGCACGTCGCTGGTGAAGGACAGCACGTCCGGGCGTGCCTCGACGCCGCGCTGGTCCCGCGTCCCGCCCAGCCAGCTCACGTCGCCGGCTGGCCCAGCCGGCATGAGAACTGGTCCGCCGACCGTAGGCACCGGGTCAGCCGGGTCGTGCGTGAACCGGGAGGTACCGGCGCCGGGCTCGGGCTCTGCCGTCGACAGCGTGCCGCCGGGGTGGAGGTACCACCGCGTCCACAAAGTCCGGGCGAGCGGCCAGTCGTCTTCGTCGCGCCACACGTTGTCGCCCATGACGAACAACTTGACGCGCAAACTACCCCGTTCCCGTTCCTGGTCGTCGATATGAGTGCGGAGGAACCCGACCTGCAGCTGTTCGAGCCCGATCGCCTGCGCCGACGCGAGGCCGCCGAAGTGCAGCTCGCCCGCCAGCCCGGTCTGGTCGGAGTGCGTCCACGGCCCGACGACCAGCGCCTGGTGGCGCCGCGCGTGCTCGGTCGCCGCGTGCTGGCGCAGCGTGCGGTAGTTGTCGAGGGTGCCGCCGAGGAACAGGTCGAACCAGCCGCCCACGTGCAGCGCGGGCGCGGTGATCCGGTCCCGCCGCGCGGCGTAGGAAAGCTCTCGCCAGTACTCGTCCCGCGTCTCGTGATCGAGCCAGCGCCGCCAGCCGGGCAGAATGCTGCTGACCGCGGGCATGTCGCGGGCGGGCAGGTGCCGGTACGCGCGGGCCAGGCTCGCAGTGTGCGCCATGAGGGCAGCCCCGTCCGCGGTCACGGCCTCGCCGGCCCCGGCCCGGTACCCCACCGTCTGCGCGGACTTCATGGTGTACCAGCCGAGCAGCTGGCCAAGCTGGAAGGCTCCCTGCCGGTAGGCCAGGCCGGCGTAGTAGTCGGCCGGCGTGACGATCGGCACCAGGCACTTCAGCCCGGCCGGTGCCTGCACGGCGGCCGCGAACTGGACCATACCGACATACGACGACCCCCACATGCCGACCCGCCCGTCGCACCAGTCCTGCCGGGCGCACCACTCGATCACGTCCACGCCGTCGTCTGCCTCGGCCTCGAACGGCGTGAAGTCCCCGTCGGAGGTACCGGTGCCGCGGCAGTACTGCAGCACAACGGCAAACCCCGCGTCGAGCGCGGGCAGCACCGGGGCGGTCCGGATCGCTGGCTCGCCGTACGGGGTACGGATGAGCAGGGCGGGGAACGGGCCGCCGCGGGCTGGCCGGTAGATGTCCGCGCGCAGCAGCGTGCCGTCGCGCATCGGGAGTGCCGCGTTGTGCTCAGCGATCACGGACACGGACGGCAGGTCGAGTTTCGCCATGTGCCCCATGATCGCCCGAATCGCGGCGGCCCGAAATCCCGATTCCGCCTCCCGCAACGGTCAAGCCCGGCGGGTGCCGAGCCGCCGCCCGCCGCCGCCCGCCGCCGCACCCCGCCGGATAGCGGGTGCAGCCGGTCAACCGGACGTGCCGGGGTAGTGTCGGACGGAAATGAGCGAGGCCAGTGTGGTGCTAGCGAGCCGCTATCGGCTGGACGCAGAGATCGCCGCGGGTGGCATCGGCGAGGTCTGGCGCGCGCGGGACCTTGTCCTGGACCGGCCGGTGGCGGTGAAGGTGCTGCGATCGGAGTACGCGGGGCAGCCGCAGGCGCTGGCCAGGTTCCTGGCCGAGGCCCGCCAGGCGGGATCGGTGTGCCATCCGGGCATCGCCCAGGTCTACGACTATGGCGAAGCCGGTCCGGCTGCCGCACCGTACCTGGTGATGGAGCTCGTCGACGGCCCGTCGCTGGCCGAGGTGCTCGCCGCGGGGCCGCTCGACGCCGCCAGCACCCTGGATGTCCTCGCCCAGGCCGCGGCGGGCCTGCACGCCGCGCACGCGGCCGGCCTGGTGCACCGCGACATCAAGCCAGCGAACCTGGTTCTCGGCCCCGGCGGGCAGGTAAAGATCACCGACTTCGGCATCGCGCACGCGGCGGGCTCGGTGCCGATCACGCGGACCGGCACGCTGATCGGCACGCCCGCGTACCTGGCGCCCGAGCAGGTCGCGGGCGACCCGGCCAGCCCGGCCAGCGACCTGTACGCGCTCGGGGTGGTCGGCTATGAGTGCCTGACCGGTACGCCGCCGTTCCGCGGCGCGCCGGTCGAGGTCGCGGCAGCGCACCTGCATCAGCCGCTGCCGGGGCTGCCGCCGTCCGTGCCTGCCGCGACCGCCTCGCTGGTGGCGGAGCTGACCGCGAAGGACCCGGCGGCACGACCGCGCGGCGCCGCCGAGGTCGCAGCTCGCGCGAGCCAGCTGCGCGACACCCTCACCGGCGGCGCGGCCACCGCCCTGGCCGCGATCGCCGTTAGCCCCGATCCCTCCGCCGAGGCGGCTGCACACCCGGTCACGCTGGTCGACGCGCGCCCGCTCACCTGGCATGACGGATACCCAGGGCCGCCCAGCCGGGCTGGGACGCGGTCACGGCGACGGCCAGCCGGCCGGCCCAGGCGGCACGGCCTGCTGGCAGCGGCGGGCGTCGTCCTGCTCGCCGCGCTCGGGGCCTGGCTGCTGGCGGCGACCATGCCCAGCCTGCCTGGCAGCCAGCACAACCCATCGCCGCCGGCAACCCACCCGGCTAGCTCCCCCGCCGTCCAGACCGTCCAGGTGAATGACGCCGCCCTCGTCGGCCAGCCGGTCTCGGCGGTGAGCCGGTCGCTGCGCCAGCTCGGGCTGACGCCCGCCATCGCGTGGACCGCCAGCGGCCAGGATCCTGGCACCGTCATCTCCGTGCAGCCCAGCGGCTCCGTCCCGGCTGGCAGCACGGTGACGGTCACCGCCGCCTTCCCGGCGCCCGGCGGCCATCACGGCCACGGCCAGGGCGACGGCCAGGGCGACGGCCAGGGCGACAACGGCGACTGACCAGCCAAGGGTCGCCACTGTCACTCCGCGGCCCGGACAAGGGCGTGGCTGGCGCACTCGCGACCCGCCGACCCGGGGGATGATAACGAGCGAGACGGTCATCAGGGCGGGTAACGGGCGGTGCGGCGTGACCACGAAACTTCCGCTGGACGACATCCGGGTCATCGACCTCACGGTCGCCCGTGCGGGCCCGACCTGCGTCCGCCAGCTCGCCGACTGGGGCGCTGATGTGATCCGGGTCGAGCCGCCGCCCGGCCCGGCC
Organism: Streptosporangiaceae bacterium; assembly: GCA_050698875.1. GTDB lineage: Bacteria > Actinomycetota > Actinomycetes > Streptosporangiales > Streptosporangiaceae > JAJYUU01. Next base: position 7,097 of record JBOHCP010000171.1, read on the forward strand.
GCGCCGGGCCTCGTGGGCAGCAGGCACGGCCCGGACTTCCAGCACCTGCACCGTAACAAGCGGTCGCTCACGCTGAACCTCAAGGCACCCGGCGCACGCGAGGTGCTGATGCGGCTCGTCGACGGCCGCGACGTGCTCATCGAGAACATGCGCCCGCCGGTCAAGCACCGGCTGGGATTCGACTACGAGACCGTGCGTGCGCGGAACCCGCGGCTGGTCTACGGGTCGATCTCCGGCTTCGGCCAGGACGGCCCGTACGCCGGCCGGGGCGGCGTCGACCAGATCGCCCAGGGCATGGGCGGCCTCATGAGCGTGACCGGGCTGCCGGGCAGCGAGCCGACCCGGGCCGGCATTCCGGTGTCGGACCTGGCCGCGGGCCTCTATCTCGCGATCGGCGTGCTCGTCGCCCTGCACGACCGCGACCGCACCGGCAGCGGGCGCTGGGTGCAGACGTCGCTGCTGGAATCGATGATCGCGATGATGGACTTCCAGGCGGCGCGCTGGACCATCGGCGGGGAGGTCCCTGAGCCGGCCGGGAACCACCACCCCATGAGCGTGCCGATGGGCTGCTTTCCCACCGCGGACGGCTACGTCAACATCGGCGGCGCGGACGGACGGCTGCTGGCGAGCCTGTGTGCGGTGATCGGCCTGCCGTGGATCCCGGCGGACCCGCGCTTCGACTCGCTCGCCCGCCGGTCGGCGAACCGGGCCGAGCTGAACTATCTGATCGGCGCCCGGCTGCAGACGCGCAGCACGGCAGCCTGGGTGGCCGCGATGAACGCGGCCGGGGTCCCGTGCGGCCCGGTGTACCGGATGGACGAGGTATTCGCCGATCCGCAGGTCGAGCACCTCGCGATGACCGAGGCGGTGCAGCATCCGGTGCTCGGCCACCTGGACATCGTCCGCAATGCGGTGCGGATGACCGACGCACCGCACACCGTCCGGGCGCCGAGCCCCGAGATCGGCGCGCACACCGGCGAGGTGCTCGACGAGCTTGGCTACCAGCCCGCGGAGGTCGAGCGGCTTCGCGCGGACGGGGTGATCTGACCGGCCCGCGACCAGCACAGCAGCAATCAGGAAAGGACCTGTATGACGCCATCGAACTCGCCGGTGCGGCACGAAACGGGCACCGACATGCTGCTCCTCGACGTAACGGGCGCGGTCGCCGTGCTGACCTTCAACAACCCCGCCAAGCGCAACGCCCTGTCGCGCCAGATCCGGGCCGCGCTGCCTGGCACCCTCGCCGCGCTGCAGGCCGACCCGGAAGTGCGGGTCGTGGTGGTCACCGGCGCCGGTGACAAGGCCTTCGCCTCGGGGGCCGACATCTCCGAGTTCGGCGAGCAGCGCACGACGCCCGCCGCGCGGGCCGACTACGACCGGGGGCAGGCGGCCCTGCTCGGCGCCTGGGCTGGCCTCGACATGCCCGTCATCGCGATGATCCGCGGCTTCTGCATGGGCGGGGGCCTGCTCACCGCGCTGCAGGCGGACATCCGCATCGCCTCAGACGACAGCCAGTTCGGCGTCCCGGCGGCCAGGCTCGGACTCGGTTACGGCTTTTCCGGCGTGACCACGCTGACCGCGCTCGTTGGCCAGGCGTGGACCGCGGAGATCCTGTTTTCTGCCAGGCGGTTCTCGGCGCCTGAGGCACTCCAGATGGGGCTGGTCAACCGTGTCGTGCCCGCGGCCGAGCTGCGGGATCAGGTCATGACGCTGGCGAAAGGCATCGCCGCCAACGCCCCGCTCACGGTCGCCGCGGCCAAGGCCGCGATCCGGGAGACCGGCCGCCCGCCGGAGCGGCGGGACCTGACCAGGGT
>JBOHCP010000172.1:0-8901 GCA_050698875.1 Streptosporangiaceae bacterium
GAATGGAATTACACCTTCCATCCCAGACGCGACACGCCCCGACCACACTGAGTTGATTCAATGCAAGCCCTTAGCGGGTGCGAGTCTCGTCGGCTCACTTCTGGGCAACATGGCCGACGGCGCACGATCGCTGCGTACAGCGGAGAAGCTTGTCACCACTCTGGTAACGCCAGACAGCGCTGCTGCCGGACCTGATGCCGATCTCACGGCGCTCGCCACCGCGGTCGCCGCTGCGAAACGGGCCTACCAGGCCTGCCGGTACACCGAGGCGATGTCGCAGCTGCCGTCGCTGCTCCCTGCTCTTCAGGCCGCCTGCGGGAATCTGGACGGTGACGACATGCTGCGCGCATACGCGTTGTCTGCGGACGCGTATCACGTCGCGGCGAGCGTGTTGCTGAAGCTCGATGACAATGGCCTGGCGTGGCTGGCCGCCGACCGGAGCATGCGTGCCGCAGCGCTAAGCCAGGCACCCCTCGCGGTCGGCTCGAGCGCCCGGATCATTACCCACACTCTGACGGCCGACGGGCACTTCGGCGCCGCGACCGAGGTGGCGAGCAGTTACGCTCAGAGGCTGGCCGCCGATGTGCCCGTTCCCTCCCCAGAATCTTTGTCGGTGTTCGGCTCGCTGCTACTCCGAGGCGCCATTGCCGCCGCACGGGCCGAAGACCGTGACGCCAGCATGACCCTCCTCGACGAGGCCGGACGGGCAGGAGCCCGGCTCGGCAGCGACTACAACCACCGGTGGACAGCGTTCGGACCCGCCAACGTGCTGCTGCACCGGATCAACGTCGCCGTTCGTCTCGGCGACGCAGGCTCGGCAATCAGCCATGCCCGCGGCGTGGACCTCGACCAGCTCACGGTGACCGAGCGCAAGGCGACGTTCTTCGTCGACACTGCCGAGGCGTTCCGCCAGTGGGGCAAGCACGAGAAGGCTTATGAGGCCCTGCGCGCGGCTGAGCAGGTGGCACCGCAAGAAGTCCGCTCACGCCCGGCCGTCCGCCAGCTAGTCACCGACTTGCTGGCCACCGCCCCGCCGACAGTCCGGCCCCACCTGCGCGAGTTCGCCGCCCGCATCGGTGCGGTGGCATGACGGGTGCCGACGGGAGCCGGGTCGCCTATGTGGTCGTGTGCGCGGCGGGTCCGGCCGGCGACGTCGGACGGCTGGTGGAACTCGCACAGGAACGCGGCTGGACCGTGCAGATCATCGCCACGCCATCGGCGCTGGCATTCATCGACGTGCCCGCGCTCGAAACCCTGACAGGCCGACCCGTGCGCAGCCAGTACCGCAGCCCCGGCGAACCCAAAAGCCCGCCAGCCAACGCCGTCATCGTCGCTCCCGCGACCTACAACACGATCAACATGTGGGCGAACGGAACCTGCGACACCTATGCTCTCGGCATCCTGGCCGAGGCGCCCGGCATGGGTATCCCGGTCGTGGTCGTGCCGTTCGTGAACTCCGCGCTCGCCGGACGGGCGCCGTTCAAGGAGAGCGTTCAGGCACTGCGCAGTGAAGGAGTCCGGGTGCTGCTCGGGCCCGGTGAGTTCGAGCCTCACCCACCGGGATCAGGAGGCGAGAGGATCGCTGACTTTCCCTGGCACCTGGCCGTAGCAGCTGTCTCTGCTGCCAGGTCAAGCAGCTAAAGCGAGCTGCGCTCACCGGCGCGCGTCGGGATGGCACGGGACGCGAGCAGTTGGCGGTATAGCACCGCCATCCGCTGATGCAACACCTTGGCGTTCTCGACGGATGCGCAGACCACATCGAAGTCGTCGCGCGCGATCGCCAGGTCGATGGCCAGGCAGTGCTCGGCAAGCTGCCTGGCCACTGAGGCAAGCTCCCGGTTCATACCTGCTGGCAGCCTCCGACGGTCAGCTTCGGCATCTGCGCTCACGGTTCATCATCTTATATAGAGACGTCTATGATCGTCCATAGTCGATTCGGACCAATCGCGAGCGGGCATGGTTGCCTAGCGTGCTGCTCGTGACTGTCGACCACGACGCTGCGACTCCGCTATGGGCTCAGCTTGCCGACATCCTGCGTCGGCAAATCCAGGCGGGGAAGCTGCCATCCGGCCGGGTCATCCCGTCAGAGTCCACTTTGATGCAAGAGCATGAGGTGGCACGCGGCACCGTCCGCAAGGCGATCGACGTCCTCGTTGCAGAAGGCCTCGTCGAGCGCGTCCAGGGGCGCGGCACCTTCGTCCGCTAGTTCAGGTGCTTAGCATCGAAGCTCCCTGGTCGCCGTAGCCATCCGTGTGGGTCCAGGCCTGCATCTCAGAAATGTGATTTGCTGCCTGCCTCGTCGGCAACAGGGCTCGACTGGAGCGATGCGGCCTTCGGTTATCGGCGCGAGCGCTTGGCGTTACCAGTCACGAGCGTTCGGTCACCCACTGGCCGTCAGCATAGACGCCATCGCGTAGATCCGGCCGTCCACCGTGGATGGGCGTCGCGCCGGCGCCCGAAGTGCAGGGGGTTCGCACCGCGTCGGGCCTTGTAGTATCGCCGCGCGAGATAGATCATCAACGCGTGGCGGATTGGTCGGGGCTAACGCGCCGTCTGGAGTCGGCGGATGCCGGACGGCTGGAGCTCCCTTTCACTGAGATCGAGCGACTTATCGGTGGTCGGCTCCCGCCATCAAGCCAATACCCGGCGTTCTGGTCGAACAGTTCCTCATACGCGAAGGCGTGGAAGCGCGCGGGGTTCGAGTCGACTCGGCGAGGCGTACCGACAGGGCACATGGGCTTCGTCAGGATCCGGACGCTGGCACCCGTGTCCGCCGCGGTCGGGCCGACGCCTGAGCTTGGGCAGAAAAGCCTCACCACCGGTGAGGTCGTCCTCGTTGGCTGCGTGAAGACCAAGGGCCACGAGGCGAGTCGCGCGCGTGATCTCTACCTCTCGCCGTTGTTCGAGCGGCGGCGACGCTACGCCGAGTCGTCGGGACAGCCGTGGTACATCCTGAGCGCGGAACACGGCCTGCTCGATCCAGACAGCATCATCGAGCCATACGACGTATACCTGGCCGATCAGAGTTCCGACTACCGCCAGGCGTGGGGTGAATGGGTCGCCGCGAAGCTGACCAGGGTGCGCGGGCCGATCGACGGCCTCGTGATCGAAATACACGCCGGCATGGCTTACGTGGACGCGATCGAGGAGCCGCTACGGCGCCGGGGGGCGGTTCTGCTCACTCCACTGGCAGGGCTGCGGAGGGGTGAGCAGCTTGCCTGGTACGACGGGCGGGGCGAGGAGACCCCGTTGCCGGAACAGGTCGTGCCTTCGGTGCCGATTGACCAGCAAGGGTTTCAGGATCTGGTGATCCTAGATGGGCCGCACGAGATCGGGCCGTTCACGTTCCGGTGGCCAACCGAGACCGAGGAGTTCGATTACGGCTGGGATCTCACCGTCGAGGCCGCTGGGCGGCGACACCGGGTGCGTCACGGGATGGGGGCGCGGCAGGTTTACGGCGCACGGCGGCGGCACAGCGTCACGTTCGTCGATGACTGGGCGGCGGCAGAAGGCGTTGCCCCCGACGACTACCAGACGAGCGGCTGCTTGATCAGCCTGATCAAGGATCATGCGGGCCGATTAATCCGACCAGGTGAGCCCGTGCCGACGCAATATGACGGGTTTCTGCTGATTTCGCACGCCGAGCAGATCGTCTCTCCGTATAGCCGCGACGCACTCGCAGTCCGTTTGCATTCGGACGATATAACTAGCTGGGTCGGCTATGCCCTTACGCGGCTCTCGGTCCGCCGTGCTGACGGCGCCGGGGCAAGCCAAGTTCCGGCAACCCAGCTCCGGCCGAACGAGCCGCGCGCATCCGCGCCGCCTGCCGTCGTAGTCGCGCTGCTCCGCTACGGTCAAGCTCAGGCGCCGGCGGTGGCCGGGCAGGCGACGTTCACGCCGCACCCGGAGGCAAACGCACTGATCTTGGACAACTCGTTCGCCTTCTTGCTTGCGGTGGTCTTCGACCAAGGAATACCTGCTGAGCGGGCGTGGCGCGCGCCGTACGACTTGATGCGCCGACTCGGGCACCTGGACCCAGCGCGGATGCTCGCAGACCCCGAAGGCGTGCGAACCGCGGTTGGTCAACCGCCGGTGCTGCACCGCTACCGCGAGAAGCTGCCCGGCTGGCTCATCGCCGCAGCCCGCATTGTGCTGCACGACTACGCGGGCGAGACATCACGGATCTGGAACGACCATCCCACTGCCCGGCAACTGCAGCAACGTCTGGATCGCTTCCCCGGCATCGGCCAAAAGAAGGCCGCCATGGCCGTCGAGATCCTCAACCGTGACCTAGGGGTACCGATCCGCGAGCTCGACGGCAGCGACATCGCCTACGACGTCCATGTGCGGCGCGTACTCCTCCGGACTGGCCTTGCCGAATACGATGACCTCGAGCACATGATCGACGTCGCCCGCCGCGCATACCCCGAACGACCAGGCGCCATCGACATGCCTGCCTGGCTCGTCGGACGCCAATGGTGCCACGCCGGGTTCCCAGACTGCCCCGCATGCGTTCTGCGCGACGTGTGCCCGAAGGACATCGACCGGGCCAACGCCGTGCGCGGCGCCTGACCCTCGCCATCGGGGCGGCCGCCGCGGCGCTCGGTGAGACTGCGGAGCTTTCAGAACGACACAGGTCGCCAATAACTCGTAACGCGGTCGGCACCGTTCCCTGAACGTTAGGGGCGCTCTGGTTGCGCTTCATTACCGGCTTCGGCTGGCTAACCCACCCTGTCCGCGCGAGCCCTCGGACCCACGCCTGATACTGCCGCGCCCGTGATCGAACACATCTATTCGATGGGGATCTCGATAGGGATGTGAAGCAAGTTCGCCACGGGCGTGTAGAGGTCGACGTCGGTCTCCTCGGTCGTGAGGGAGATCGCGAGTGCGTACCGGACAGAGTGGTCGACACGCTCGCGGGTCTTATTGTTCTTCCACCAACCGCCGACGGGATAGACGGCGAGCTTCCCAGTAGACGCGAGTTCCGCTCCGGATGTCTCCCAGATGTCCTGATGTAGGGAGCCGTAGTTGCGTTGGTTGGGACCGACGAGCCACGACACTTGCCCGCCGGCCGGGCGTCCGCCGGCTTCCTCGGTGCGCGCCACGCGATTCACTCGCTGGACGAATTGAGCCTCGCTTTCGAGCGGGTCCTGCAGCTCGAATCGGAGGCCATGCGATGCGTAGCTGTATCGCTGGCGCCAGCCACGGCGAGAGGCGGTTGGTTCGATGAAGTAGGAGAGGGTCACGCGCAGACTGACCGAAGCGGCGCCCAAGTCCTGGAGTACTTCGCGCGGCCACGGAAGGTCGTGCAGCCGGAAGGACGGAACCTTGAACTCATCACCGTCGAACGGGGTGAACTCGTCCTGCACGACGAGTGTGACTGCCTGGTCCGAGGAGAAGAGGACCCTCTCCTCGGACGGCACACCCCAGCCGTAGCGGCGAAGAAGCATCTGCTGCGCCTGAAGACTCTGCTGGCGGCCTTGGTCAATCTCGCTGCGCATCACGGGCGTCCACTCCGCGGCATGAACGAGCAACGCGCGGACCGTCTCTGGCCAGTATTCGGGGTACGTCGCCATCACCAGAGCGGCGAGCCGGGCGGCTTGGGCGGCCGCTGCGCTGGTTGCGTTTGCCGACGTCAGCGCTTGGTCGTTCGTGTGCCCCGTCGTCCGCAACGAGAGTGCTGCATGGCTCGGCTCGAACATCGAGGCGCCGTCGTAAAGGACGTTGCCACCTTCCATGACAATGTCTGGCTTGATCGGCCAGGGTCGAGGGCCGAAAGGCAGGGACGTCCGACTGTGAGGCGACAGGTCGCCTTGCTGCGCAACGGCCGACCAGCCCTCGTAGGCAGGGTCGGTCGGGAGCGTGGTCAGGTCGGTGTAGGCGCCGACAGTCAGTGCGTTCCAGGCTTGACCGGGGTCGCGGATCGCAGCTGTGTCTGACTCGGCAAGGTGATCGGCCACAAACGTATCGACGTTGCCTGCGGACACGACGAGGAGACGGGCGGTGCCGGCGTCAGGCGGTGCGAGCAGGCGAAGATCACTGCCGTCCCTGACGACACTCGCACCCACCGCAAGCGCGTCTACGGTCGCTGACCACAGGGTCGGTTGGCCCGGGTTCCCAGGCGTGTCGCTTGTCGTGCTGACCGGCATACAGAACGTCCGCCGCCGTGTCGCGGTGATCTCGGGCAACGACACCGCCTGCGCGGTCACGTCACCGTAGGCGAGTGGGTCGTGCGGCTGCTCGGCCTTCGTCGGAAGGATCCGGACCGACTCCAGCCTGTGACGAAGATGCACCTGATCTGACGAGACGAGGTGCCGGTCCATTTCGTCGCCGAGGAGCGCGACGCCGGCCATCTTGGTGCCGTGACCGTCTTGGTCGAAACCACTGACCCCGACGACGGTATGCAGATCCTGCGCCGCGAGCGATCCTGAAAGGAGGATGTGAGTCCTGGCCACGCCCGAGTCGAGGTGACAGACAGCGGGCTGAAGCTCATCAGCTGGCTCAAGACGCTTCGCCAGATCGTCGACGTACTCAGCCTGCTCCTCGGGGGTGAGGTCCTCGATGGAGTCGATGAACTCAGGGCGTCTGATCTCGGCGACGGGGACCGCAGTGAATGGCAGTACTTCAAGTTGAGCCCACGTGCACTCGACCCACATGACGTCGCGATCCACGAGGCGGAACAGGCGGTCCGACACGCCCAGACCATTTGCCTCCGCAAACCGCCGCAGCAGGCTGGGTCCGTTATCGCTTGGCCGTAGCCAGACCTCCCACCAGGTCTTCTCAAGCGTGGGCGGGGTGCCGTCGGACTGCCAGAGATCGAGCAGGATGGCCGACCGGATGCGGGCAATGTTGGCAACAAGCTCGTTGTTGCGTGGCTTGCCGGTCGGCGACTCCTTGGCGAGGTAGTCCTCAAAGAGCTGGAGGAACTTCGCCCGGTACTCGTCGCTGACCCACACGGTGGCGCGTTCAGGAGTGCCTGCTCTCGGGTCGGCCGGAAGCACCGAAAGGAGGAGCCACCTCGGTCGCTTGCGTTGTGGGTCTCGATGGCTCGTGAGCTGTTGGAGAGTGTCGAGTTTCAGCGGGTAAGCCGGGTCGTCACCTTCCAGCGTGATGATGGTTCCGAGCGCGTGAAGCTCTTCTTCGGTGAGCTGCTCATCCCGGGCCTCATCGACGCTGGAGAACGCCGCCTGCAACTCACCAAGGCGACCACGACCATGACCGGCGCGGTCCTCGACCGGCCGGATGCGGGGGTTGCCTCCACCCCGGCGACGGAACTCCTCGTCTGCAGAACGATCTTCAACAAGGAGGTGGCTGAGGTGTTCGTGACCATCAGCCAAGGCTCGCCGCCTGTCGTGACTGGAGGGCGAGCCTGACGTAGTCCGCGGTCACCTTGGTGCCGCCAGCGAGAATGACACTCTTGGCGGCAGACTCAGCTGCTCGCACCAGATCAGCGTGGGAGAGTCCGGCCATGTCATCGGCCAGTGCCGACCAGCGGACGCCGCTCGCGAGAGAACCGAGCCTCCCGCGCATAACCGCGGCGGCCTGTTTCGCGTCCGGCAATGCATAGTCGAGAACCATATCGAAGCGTCGGAAGAGGGCCTTGTCCAGTATCGAGCGGTGATTGGTCGCCGCGATGATCAGGCTTTCGCTTGAACTGTTCTCCAAGAACACAAGAAACGAGTTAAGTATGCGTCGAGCCTCGCCGACGTCGTTCCCAGCTCTGTCGCCGCCCAAAGCATCGAACTCATCGAAAAGGTAGACGCCACGCTGGGCCTCAGCGGAGTCGAAGATGAGACGAAGCTTGCTCGCGGTCTCGCCCATGAACTTACTCATGAGACTGTCCAGACGGATTGTCAGGAGTGGCAGCGACAACTCGTGCGCGAGCACGGCGGCGGTCATCGTCTTGCCGGTTCCCGGAGGCCCCTCGAAGAGAAGGCGGTGGGCAGGCTCGAAACCGTGGTCGAGCAGGTTCTTGCGCTGAAGTTGCTCGGTCAGGATGCGATGGACCCGTGCAGCGAGTCCCTCCGGAAGGACCAAGTCCTTGAGGCCGACGACCGGATGCGAGGCGATGACCAGGTCCGATAGATCGCCTCGGGGCTGCGCGATCGAGGTGACCTTCTTCGGCCGCTCGGCGCGTGAATTCTCGACGGCAGCCTTCAGATCCGCTGCCAGGCGGTGATGGCCCTGACGGGCAGCCTGAGCTGCGACCTGGAGCGCGACGGAGTAGAACGCCTCGTCGTCACCGCTTGCATGGCTCTGTACGAGCGCCTTGACGTGCTCACCTGAGCCGGCCATTAACCACCTCCCGTCGCACGTCCTCTAAGGGTCGAGTTTAGGTGCCAGGTCCGTCAGAAGGCACGCCTGAACCCCCGCAAGGCCAGCCCGAGATACGGCAACCAGGAGCCGCAGGCGGTCCATCTCAGCAGTGTCGCTGCTTACTCGCCGGGGCCGGGAGTTGGCGGTCCGGCAGATGTGAGCCACCCGCTATTCGGCACGAGGGTGCGACTAAGCGCGGCAACGAAGATCATCAAGATCGCTCGATTGACTCATCGGCAGCCCCGGCAGCATGCGTCATTCCGCGGGCAACGCGCTCGCTATTGCCTTAGTTATGTAGGTCGGCCAATCGGCATCCAGCCGCGCCTCGAGAGATGTCCTGACCTTTTCGCGTTCGCCGGGCGTGACCTCGGCTGGCCTGCGGGGATCGTAGTGCACGGTGGGGTCGCGGGCCACAGCGCACAGAATGGCGTGGGCCGTTCGCGACACCGCGACGATCAGGGCAGGCGACTGCCGTTCGAGCTCGTTCTGCGCCGTCGCGAAGTCAACGCCGATGTGCTCCCAAGTGCGGCCGGTGTCGGCTAGCCAACGCGTTATGTCGGACACGAACAGCACTCTCTTGCCAAG
>JBOHCP010000173.1:0-8820 GCA_050698875.1 Streptosporangiaceae bacterium
CAGCCAGGCACGACGTGCAGGCGAGCCGGGTGCAGGAGTCGGTCACCCCGGCGGTGAGCTTCGACGCTGAGCTGCGAGACCGGGTCGCCGCCGCGCTCGCCGCCGCCGGGCAGCCGGTGCCGGTGCATGCGACCGGCGCCGGCCACGACGCGGGCGTGCTGGCCGGCCGGATCCCCGCCACGATGCTGTTCGTGCGCAACCCGACCGGGGTGTCCCACTCTCCGGCCGAGCACGCGGAACCCGCCGACTGCGAGGCCGGCGTGGCGGCGCTCGCGACCGTGCTCGCCGACCTGGCGGGCCAGTGATCGGCGGCCACAGCCGGGCCTGGCTGGCCGAGCTGGCCTGGTCACCCGCGCTTGGCCTGCGCGCCGACGTGCTCATCGAGGCATCAGGCGACCGCATCACCGGAGTATCGCCGGACGTTTCTGCGTCCGCCCTCGCCGCGACGCCGCTGCCCGGGCTCACCATGCCTGGCCTCGCCAACGCGCACTCACATGCGTTTCACCGGGCGCTGCGCGGTGTCACCGAAGCCACCCGGGGCACGTTCTGGACCTGGCGCGAGCGCATGTACGAGGTCGCCGGCCGGCTCGATCCCGACAGCTACCTCGCGCTGGCCACCGCGGTCTACGGCGAGATGGCGCTGGCCGGGGTGAGCTGCGTGGGCGAGTTCCACTACCTGCATCACGGTCAGGGCGGGACCCCGTACGCGGATCCGAACGAGATGGGCCTGGCGCTGATCGAGGCGGCGAGCCTGGCCGGGATCCGGATCACGCTGCTGGACACCTGCTACCTCTCCGGCGGCCTGTCGGTCGACGGCCGGCAGCAGCCGCTCGAGGGGACCCAGCTGCGGTTCGGTGACGCCGACGGCGCGGCGTGGGCGAGCAGGGCGGAGGCGCTCGGCCCTGATTCGGTCGGCAGCCTCGGCCCGCACGCGCGGCTCGGCGCGGCGATCCACTCGGTCCGCGCGGTGCCGCCCGAGCAGATGCCGGAAGTCGCCGTCTGGTCGCACCGGTACGGCGCACCGCTGCACGCGCACGTATCCGAGCAGGTTGCCGAGAACCGAGCCTGCCTGGCCGCGCACCGGGCCACCCCGGTCGAGGTACTGGCCGAAGCCGGAGCGCTCGGCCCGCGCAGCACGGCCGTCCACGCCACGCACCTGACCGGCAGCGACATCGAGCTGCTTGGCGGCAGCCGGTGCCACGCCTGCATGTGCCCCACGACGGAGGCGGACCTAGCCGATGGCATCGGGCCCGCGCGCGCCCTCGCCGACGAGGGCAGCCCGCTGACCCTGGGCAGCGACAGCCACGCGGTGATCGACCTGCTGGAGGAGGCGCGCCGGGTTGAGCTCGGCGAGCGGCTGGCAAGTCAGGAGCGCGGCCACTTCACGGCGGCCGAGCTGGCCGCCGCGGCATCAACGGTCGGACACGCGAGCCTCGGCTGGCCCGATGCGGGCGAGCTGGCCGCGGGGGGGCTGGCGGACTTCGTCACCATCGCGCTTGACTCGCCGCGCACGGCCGGGGCGCAGCGGGCGTCGGCGCTAGAGTCGGTCATCTTCGGCGCGTCGGCGGCCGACGTGCGGAACCTGGTCGTGGGCGGCCGGGATGTGGTCAGTGGCGGCCGCCACCTGCTCATCACGGATGTTGCCGGCGCACTCGCCGCCTCGATCGGCAGGGTGCTCGGCTGACCAGCTGACTCACGCTCGCCACGGTCGGGGAGCAGAGCGTGAGCCGTCGGCTAGTTGCTGCCGGGTACGTACGCGGGCGGGAGCCCGGAGCAGATGCTCGCCCCGGCGTTCCGGCTCTCCACGGCGCTGCCGCTGGAGCTCGGAGCGGGCGCCGGCGCGGTCGAGCCACCGCCGCTGCCCTTGCTCGCCGTCCCGCTCGCCGCCGGCTGGGCGTGCCCGGGCTGCGGCACGCCGACGAAGTTCGCGCCGAGCGTCAGCGTCACCGGACCGGGGCTGCCGGCCTGCGGCGCAGGCTCGGCCAGCGTGTTCTGGCCGACCGGGAAGGACGTGAGCGCCGTCATCAGCGTGTAGGCGCTGTCCGCCTGGGCGAGGCCCGCGTAGTCCACCGTCGTCGTTGACGTGTAGGGCGCGTCGCCGGTGCCTACGACGTCGAAGCCGAGCGCCCGGAGCTGCTGCGCGGCCTCTGCGGCCAGCCCTGTCCGGCCGGTGCCGTTCAGCACCTGGACCTGCACCGAGCTGTAGGGCTCGGTGGGCAGGCTGCCGGTCCACGGCTGCCCGGTCCTGATCATCTGGAATAGCACGTCGTCCTGCGGCTCGACGGCCATCAGGTGCTGGGAGTAGGCGGGGTAGTCGTAGGTGTCCATGGTCGTGGGCATGGTGATGAGGGTCACGTTCTTGGACTTCAGGTGCGCCAGCGACTCGGCGAGATGCATGAGGTCCGACACCGAGCCGAGTCCCTGGTCGACCGCCAGGTTCTGGGTCGCAGTGCTCGCGATCGACAGCAGCTTCGGGATGTTCGTGAGCAGGCCCCGTGAGTTGACCTGCTGGACGACCGAGGAGATGAACGCCTGCTGCAGCTCGATCCTCGGCAGGTCACCGCCGGCGTCCGCGCCGCTGCCGATGCTGTGCCTCGCCCGCACGTACGCCAGTGCCTGACTGTAGTCGATCCAGTGCACTCCCGGGCTGAGGTTGAGGTTCGCTTGCACGTCGTGGTAGCCAGGTCCGGCCGGCACGCAGACCTGGACACCGCCGAGCGTGCCCACCATGGTGCGGAACGAGTTGAAGTTGAACTCCACGAAGTGGTCAAGCTGGACGCCGGTCAGGGCCTCGACGGTCTGCACCGCGCACGTCGGGCCGCCGATATTCAGCGCGCCGTCGATGATCGCGCCCGGCGGGTACTGCTGGGCGGGCCAGGTGCCGGTGCCCACGTACGCGCGTTCCTGGCAGGCCGGCTGGTACACGAACGTGTCGCGCGGGATCGACAGCACGATCGCGTGGGTGTGCGTCGGGTCCAGGTGGATCAGGAGCAGGTTGTCGGAGTTGCTGACGCCCGGCGTCGCGTCATAGCCGAAGTAGCCGCGCTGCCCCAGCCGGGTCTGCGAGCCGAGGACGAGGATGTTCAGCGACCCGTACACGGTCTTGCCTGACAGGTGACCGACGGTCACCTTGGTGATGTTGCTGTCGAGCTTGTGGTAGATGGCGAAGACGCCGATGCCGGCGACCACGGCAACCACCGCGACGAGGGTGGCGACAATGTAGCCAGCCTTGACGAGCACCGAGCCCCCGCGCCACCGTCCCCGCTGCGGAGGCCGTTGACCAGGCCGGCGTCGGTGCGGCCCGCCAGCTGAGGTGCGTACCCGGTTCCTGGTTCCAGCTGAACCGCCGCGCTGCATCTGCCCTCCGTCCGGCCACCGCCACCGATCGCGCACCGTCCGGCAAGCATGCTAGCCGCCGGCCGCCGGTGCTTCGGTATTCTTTGCGACGGCCATACACGCGGCCTGTCGCCGGCGCGACGGTTAGTGACCAGCCTCTCACGCTCCGACGTCGCGACGCCTAGCGCGGCCGGGAGTCGCTCGCTGACCAGGGCGCGGGCATCCTTGACGGGATCCATGCAGCCGCCTGGCGGCCATCGGGAGCAGCCCGCACCGAGTGCAGCCCGCACCGAGTTTTCCCGCCGCTGTGGCACGATGCCCGGGTGAGCGTGCTCATCACCAACATCGGCGAGCTAGTCACCAACGCGCCGCCGCACGGGTCGTTCGCCGCTGTCAGCGACGCCGCCGTGGTGCTCGACGCCGGGCTGGTCGCCTGGTCCGGGCCGGCGGCTCGCGCTCCGGCCGCGGACGAGCGGGTGGATGCCGCAGGCCGCGCGGTGCTGCCCGGCTTCGTCGACTCCCACGCGCACCTGGTGTTCGCGGGCGAGCGCAGCGCCGAATTCGCGGCGCGGATGGCCGGGCTGCCCTATTGCGCGGGCGGCATCGCCAGCACGGTGGCGGCGACCAGGGCAGCCACCGACGATGCGCTGCGGGCCAACCTGGCCCGGCTGGCGGGGGAGATGCTGCGGCAGGGGACGACCACGTTCGAGTGCAAGTCCGGCTACGGGCTCACGGTGGCCGACGAGGCGCGCTCCGTTGCGCTTGCGGCCGAGGTCACGCCGGAGGTGACCTACCTCGGGGCGCACGTGGTGCCCACGGAGTTCGGCGGCGACGCGGCCCGCTACGTGGACCTGGTCTGCGGTGACATGCTGCGTTCGTGCGCGCCCGCGGCGCGCTGGGTGGACGTGTTCTGCGAGCGGGGCGCGTTCGGCGCGGACGAGGCGCGGGCCGTGCTCGCCGCGGGCAGCCGCGCCGGGCTGCAGCCGCGGGTGCACGCCAACCAGCTCGGGCCGGGGCCCGGTGTGCAGGTCGCCGTCGAGGCGGGCGCCGCCTCGGCGGATCACTGCACGTTCCTGTCTGACGCTGACGTCGCCGCGCTCGCGTCGTCCGGCGGAACCGTCGCGACACTGCTGCCGGGAGTGGAGTTCGCCGCCCGCTCGCCGTACCCCGACGCGCGCCGGCTGCTCGACGCCGGGGTGACGGTGGCGCTCGCCTCGGACTGCAACCCAGGGTCGTGCTTCACCTCGAGCATGCCGCTGTGCGTGGCGCTCGCGGTCCGGGAGATGCGCATGACCACCCAGGAGGCGGTCTGGGCGGCGACGGCGGGCGGCGCGCGGGCGCTGCGCCGCCCTGACGTCGGCCACCTCGGCGT
Source organism: Streptosporangiaceae bacterium (assembly GCA_050698875.1). Classification (GTDB taxonomy): domain Bacteria; phylum Actinomycetota; class Actinomycetes; order Streptosporangiales; family Streptosporangiaceae; genus JAJYUU01. Next base: position 4,709 of record JBOHCP010000173.1, read on the forward strand.
CGGGGCCCGCGCCGATCTGGTGATGCTGGACGCGCCGTCGCACGCCTACCTCGCCTACCGGCCCGGCGTACCGCTGATCGCTGCCATCTGGCAGGCCGGCGAGCGGGTGGCGTAGCGCCACGCCCACCCGGAAAGTAGGTCCAGGCCCATCGCGGCGGGCGGCAGTGCGGGGCAGGCTGATGCTGGCACGTGAGCGTCGTGCGAAGGCGAGGATCGGTCATGGGGCAAGGGTTCCAGTTGCTGCTGGTGGCGGCGCTGGCGGTCGGGGTGCTGGTGGCCTGGCTCCGGAGTCGCTATGACCGGGACGCGACGGCTCCTCGGGGGCGCCTTCGCCAGCTCGGCTGGACCCTGGCGCTCGCGGTGCTGACTGTCAGCGTCCTCGCCAGCCTGTCAGGCACGTTCGAGCTGTATGGCATCCGAGCCTGGATGGTGGTGATCGCGCTGGCTGTGGCGGTTGTCCTCGCGCTTCGGCCCGGCCTAGCGCCGCGCCTGGTGCCCGCTGGTCTCATCGTGCTCGGCCTGGCAGGCTTCGTGCTGGCCCGCGACTATATGCTCGCCGCCCCGCCGCCCCCGGTGCCTGCCTCCGTAGTCGCCGTGCCTGGACCCAGTGGCGGCAGCGTCAGCGTCGGCTCTTACGGCGCCTGGCCGGTGGGCAACTGGGGCACCGAACAGCGCCTCGTGCTGGTGCAGGCGTACGTGTTCCTGCTGGTCGGCGGGTGGCTCGCAGGGCGCTCGGCCGACCCGGTGCTGGCCAGGGGTCGGCGCCTGCTCGGCCGGGCAAGCGGGTTGGCGCCGGGGGCTCAGTTCCGGGCGCTGCTGCTCCTCCCGGTGGCAATCATGGTGGCGGAGCTCTACATTCCCGGCGGGTTGTACAGCGCTGCCCCGGTAACCCTATGGTTCCTGCTGTTCCTGGGCGCAGCAGTCGCGGTGCTGCGCCTGTGGCCGGGCGCAGCGGCCCGGCTGGCGGTGCTCGGATTGTTTGCCCTGGGCCTGTCGGGCATCGTGCTCGCGATGACTTTCCAGTACGGGTACGCGCCCAGGGAATACGGGCTGGTCGTGCTGGCAGATCGGAGCTCGCCAGGGCTGGTTGTGGGACAAGCTCTAGTGCTGCTGGCGCTCGGGGCCTGGCTAGCGCCCCAGACCTTCCCGTCGGCCAGGCGGCAGCTCAGGCTGCCGCCAGACCCCGAGCTGACCACGCAGGTGCGGCAGCTGACCGCGAGCCGGGCCGTCGTGGTGGACAGCGCCGCCAGCGACCTGCGGCGGCTGGAGCGCGACCTGCACGACGGCGCGCAGGCCCGGCTGGTCGCGCTCGGCATGAGCCTACGGGCCGCAGAGCGCCTCATCCCGCTGAATCCGGACGCCGCCCTGGCGCTCGTCGCGGAGGCGCGGGAGACGTCGGCGCGGGCTCTGACGGAGCTGCGGGAGCTAGTACGCGGCGTGTACCCGCCGGTGCTGGCTGACCGGGGACTCGCCGACGCGGTGCGCGCGCTGGCGCTTGACTGCCCGCTCGCGGTGCTGACCCACATCGACCTGGCTGGCCGGCTGCCAGCGCCGGTCGAGACGGCGTGCTACTTCGCGGTCGCGGAGTTGCTGACCAACGCGGCCAAGCACTCCGGTGCGCGGGACGCGCGCGTCGACGTCGAGCACGCCGACGGCAGGTTGCGGATCGACGTCACCGACTTTGGCCTCGGCGGGGCCGACCCCGCGGCGGGCAGCGGCCTGGCCGGGGTGGAGAAGCGGCTGGCCGCGTTCGACGGCATCATGGCGGTCAGCAGCCCGGCTGGCGGGCCGACCATCGTGGTGCTGGAGGTGCCGTGCGCGTTGTCGTCGCCGAAGACCTCTTCCTACTGAGGAACGGCCTGGTCCGGCTGCTCGAGGCGCACGGCTTCGAGGTCGGCGGGGCCGTGGGCGACGCGCCCGCCCTGCTGCGAGCCCTGCTGCACGACAGACCGGACGTGGCGATCGTCGACGTCCGGCTGCCGCCGACGTTCACCGACGACGGGCTGCGCGCGGCGATCGAGGCCCGGCGAACCGTGCCGGGCCTGCCGGTGCTCGTGCTGTCGCAGTACGTCGAGCAGCTGTACGCCCGCGAGTTGCTGGCGGACAAGGCCGGCGGCGTCGGCTACCTGCTCAAGGACCGAGTCTTCAACGACGACCAGTTCGTCGAGGCTATCCGGACGGTCGCGGCTGGGGGTACGGTGATGGACCCCGAGGTCGTGACCAAGCTGCTCGGCAGGCCCGCCAGGCAGGAGCCGCTGGCGCGGCTGTCGGCGAGGGAGCGTGAGGTACTCGAGCTCATGGCGGAGGGCCGGTCCAACAGCGCCATCGCGCAGCGGCTGTTCGTTACCGAGAAGGCCGTCAGCAAGCACAGCACAAGCATCTTCGCCAAGCTGGACCTGGCCCCGTCCGACGACGACAACCGGCGGGTCCTCGCGGTGCTCGCCTACCTCAACGGCTGACCGCCGAACGGACGTCACCACTTTCCATCGGTTTGGCGCGCACAAATGGCGCATATCCCTCGGCGGAGCGCACCAAGTCGATGGAGAGTCGATGACTGGTGCGGACGGTCAGCGGAGGTAGCCGCTCCGGAACCGGATCAGCGGGTCACCGGACTCGGCCGCGTACGGCACGGCCGTCACGCGCGCGACCAGCAGCAGGTGATCGCCGGCCGGGATCCGCTCGGTGACCTCGCACTCGAACGCCGCCAGCCCGCCATCGGGAATCAAGGCGCCCGACCGTGAGCCGCGCCGGTGCGGCACAGCGGCCAGTAGCAGCCGGGCGCTTGGTCGTCCCGCCGCGGCGAACCGGCCCGCGAGCACGCGCTGACCAGCGGCGAGCAGCGTGACGGCGAACGGATCGGCCTGGCCGAGCACCTCGGCCAGGTACGAGGCGGCGATGAGCGACACGAGCACGAGGGGCGGGTCAGCCGACACCGGGCAGAACGCGCTGATCGTCGCGCCGATATCGTCCCGGCCATCGGCCAGGGTGAGCAGCGTGACCCCCGCGGGCCAGGCGGCGAGCGCGTCCAGGAAGCCGGCCGGAATCCGCGCGTCTGCGTGCTCCGGGCGGGCAGACGGCGCGCGCACCGGACCGCTGGAAGGCAGCACCGGTCTGCCTGCCGGGACCGCGCCGCCAGGTGGCACCCGGCGACCCGGCGGCACCGGGAGGCGCGGCGGCACTCCGTCATCGGCGGGCACGGCTACCCCGCGCCGCCGGGTAGCTGCGAACGGCCGCCAGCCATGACCACCGGCGTTCCCTACTCGAAGACCCAGTTGCCAGGCAGCGTCAGTGGCCCGTACGGCGACAGCCCGGCGCGCGCCGCCAGTTCCCACGCCGGGCCCCAGCTGTCGGCGAGCAGGCTGGCGGCCGCGGCGCCGCGGCTCTCGCTGGACGCTGCAGGCCGCAGCCGGTTGATCGGCCGGGTGCGCGGGAAGACGCGCAGCGGCGCACTGTCGGACAGTCCGGCGCGGCGGCGGGCGATGGCCGCCGCGCGGTCCAGGCCGCCGAGCTCGTCCACCAGGCCGTGCGCGAGCGCGTCCGCCCCTGACCACACCCGGCCCCTGGCCACCTCGTGCACCTGCTCGGCCGTCATGCCACGGCCGGTGGCGACCTTCCCGGTGAAGTCCGCGTAGATGTGATCGAGATGGTCGTTGACCAGCGCCCACTCATCCGCCGAGAACGGCCGGAGCTGCGAGAACATGGCCGCGTGCGCACCCTGGCTGACCAGGTCGCTGCTCACCCCGGCGCGGCCGATCGCCTCGCCGAGCACGGGCTTGCCGGTGATCACGCCGATGGAGCCGGTGATGGTGCCGGGCTGCGCGACGATCTCGTCGGCGGCCATCGAGATGTAGTAGCCGCCGGACGCCGCCACGTCGCCCATCGAGACCACGACGGGCGTGCCGCCGGCCCTGGCCCGGACGACCTCGCGCCAGATCGTGTCTGAGGCGACGTACGAGCCGCCGGGGCTGTTGACGCGCAGCAGGATGGCGCGGATGTGCTGATCCTTGGCTGCGGCCCGGATCGCGGCGGCGATGGTGTCCGACCCCATCGCGCCGCCGGAAAGGGGGCCGCGGCCGCTGCGACCGCGCCGGATAGGCCCGGTGGCGTAGATC
>JBOHCP010000174.1:0-8804 GCA_050698875.1 Streptosporangiaceae bacterium
GAATAGCCCGGTGACGGCTTTGAGCATCTCGCCGTATTTGCTGATCGGGCACCGGTAGCGGCCGCCTTCCTCGGACAGCATCCGCCAGGTTTTCAGGTGGGCGTTCGCGCGCTCGATGGCGGCCCGGATGGCGGACAGGTCGTGGTTGAACGCGACCTGGCTGTCGTGCAGCTGGCCGCCGGGCGGCGTGCGGTACGGGACGGTGGTGATGCCGTCCACCCCGGTATAGCCCAGGTCGGCGGCGGTGCCGTGGCCGGCGATCAGGTCTTTGAGGCCGGAGGCGGCGAAGGCGTGCGCGTCGTGGCGGGCGCCGTGCACCGGGACCGGGCCGACCGCGGCGACCTGCCCGGACATGGTGGCGGCGACCTGGATGTTCATGCCCGGGTACCCGGCCTTGCCGGAGTACAGGTCCGGGATGGCCTGCCAGTCCCGGGTCGGGGCGATGGTGCCGTCGACCAGCAGCGTGCCGCCCTTGCCGGCGACCTGCGCCGGGGGTCAGCACGCAGCCGGCCAGCACCTCGCCGATCACCGGCCGCAGCAGGTCCCATCTGCGGGACACCGTCGGCTGGGAGCAGCCGACCTGGCTGTCACATTCAGCCGCGCCGTCGTGTCAGTGAGGGGTAACCCCGCAGTCCACGGCAAGGAGATCAGCATGGCGCCCCGGCTCAGTTACAACGAGAACGGCCGCACCGCGAAGTTCGCCAAGTACATCAACTCGGCGGGCGCGGCCGTGACCGGCTCGACCCTTCCGGCACCGACGCAGGAGCTGGTGAAGATCCGGGCGAGCCAGATCAACGGCTGCGCCGCCTGCCTCGACATGCACACCAAGGACGCCGCGCACGCCGGGGAAACCGCGGTGCGACTGAACCTGGTGGCGGCGTGGCGAGAGGCGAACGTTTTCACCGACGCCGAGCGAGCCGCCCTGGAACTCACCGAGCAGGGCACCCGCCTCGCCGATGCGGCCGGCGGCGTCACCGAGGAGGCCTGGACGAACGCGGCCAAGCACTACGACGAGGATCAGCTCGCCGCGCTGGTGTGCCTGATCTCCCTGATCAATACCTACAACCGACTGAACGTCATCACCCGCCAGCCCGCTGGTGACTACCAGCCAGGCCAGTGGGGATAGCAGGAGCCGCGGGCAGGGAACGGGCTCGATTGCGGTCGCGGTAGAAGAACGCGGTCGCTATGCCCTGGGGCTGGGTCAGCATGACTATGAGCAGCACGGCAGCGGCCAGCGCGAACCACTCGCCCTGCAGGCCGAGCCAGTCCTGCAGGGCGAGCGTGAGCAAGCCGCCCGTGAAAATCAGGCCGCCGAAGATCGCGCCCGCCACCGTCGTGATCCCGCAGATGTAGGCGAACGCGATCAGCGCCAGCGACGTGAACGTGTCGTAGCTCGTCGGCGTGATCCAGCCAGTCTGGTAGGCAAGCAGGACGCCGCCGACGCCAGCGATGCCGGCGGACAGCGTGAAACCCAGCAGCTTGGTCGCGCGAACATTGACGCCCGCGGCAGCAGCCGCCCGCTCATTCGCGCGCACGGCCAGCATGTCCTGGCCGAGCGCGCTGCGCCGCAGGTTGCACACCAGCAGTGCGACGACGCACAGCACGACGAGCACGAACCATCCGAACAGCGGGCTCGGCACGGCGCCGTCGAGCCCGGCCAGCGACGCGTTCGATCCGAAGCTGAACCCGAACAGCGACGGCGCCGGCACGGCCACGCCGGCTCCGCCGCCGAAGGTGCTGTTCCCGAACCAGAACGCCTCGATCGCTACCGCCGCGGCCAGGGTCACCACGGCCAGGCTGACGCCGCGGATGCGCAGCGCCGGGATGCCGAAGAGGAACCCGAGCAACGTCGCGCCGAGGACGCCCATGATCGGCGCCCACGGGAACCCGATGCGAAAGTTCGTGGCGAAGTGCGAGACCGCGAACCCGGCCGCGCCGCCGAGCGCGAGCTGGACTACCGAGACCTGACCCAGGTACCCGGTGATGATCACCAGAGACAGCAGCAGGACCGCCCAGATCAGGGACGTGGTCAGGGCGCTGCGGAACGGGGCGGGCAACAGCGGCAGCACGACGGCCGCGATCGCGCCGCAGCTCAGCGTGCTGCGCACCGGATGCCTGGGCATGGGCGCGCGCGGCAGCCTGCGCTCGAGTATGTCGCCCCTGGCGGTGATCTTCCCGCCGCGCAAGAACATCGCGGCGACCAGGATCAGGAAAGAGAGCAGTTCCTGCACGCCCGGGATCGGGATGCCGGGCAGGCCCTGGTTCGGGAACCAGGACTGCGTCGAGGCGTAGAGCAGTAGCGACTCGCCCATGCCGATCAGGACTCCGGCCGCGAAGGTCGTGCCGAACGAGGTGAACCGGCCGAAGATCGCCGCGGCCAGACCCGGTACGATCAGCAGTGGCAGGGTCGTCGAGTCGACGTCGATGATCGACGCGGCGAATAGCCCGACGACGCCCATGAGCACGCTCATGATCACGGTGTTCGCCAGCGACAGCCAGTCAGGCGACAGGCCGAGGAGCATGGCGTGCGCCTCGTTCTCCGCGGCCGCCCTGGTGGCCATGCCGAACCTTGTCCAGCGGTAGAGGGCCATGAGCCCGACGGTGATGATGAGCAGGATCCCGCCGATCACGAAGTTGTACACCGCCACCGGGGCGCCGCCGATGAGGAGGTTGCGGGTCGGCAGGATCGTCGGCTGCGGCCGGGCCGCCGGGCCGAACGTCAGCACGACGCCGGCCTGGCAGGCGAGCAGGGCGCCGAGCGCGGCGATCAGCTTGGCCAGCGGCGTCGCGGTCCGCTGCGGCCGCACGACCAGCAGGTCGAACAGCACGCCCACGACCGCGGCAAAGAGCAGCGTCAGGATCGCGGCAGGGACGGTGGGAAGCGTGGCGAACTGCCCGAGACGGATCGCCCAGAAGAAGAAGCCGGCCAGCATCGCGATCGCGCCGGCTGCGAGGTTGATGACGCCGGCACCGCGGTAGCTGAGCACGACGCCCATCCCGATGCCCGAGATCACGCCGCCGGATCCGATCCCGAGCAGCAGGAACGCGACGACCTCGGCCATCAGGTGGTTGCCCTCCTGCAGGAGATGACGATGCGGCACGAAGATCCGCTTCGTGTCGCAGTATGCACGGCGGAGTTACCGACGCGCGATGTTTCCGCGGCCAGTTCCGGCGGCCAGATTTAGTGCGCGCGCTGCTATCGGACGCGGCCGGAGACGGCGGCCCAGCGGCCAGCGTGCGTGGTGACGGCCACCGGGTGGCCGAAGCAGGCACTCACCAGCTCGGTCGTCAGCACCTCACCCACGACCCCCGCGACCACCATCCGGCCGTCGCGCAGCAGCAGCGCGTGGGTGGTGCTGGCTGGTAGCTCCTCCAGATGATGCGTGACCAGCACCGTAGCCAGGCCCGGCTGGCGCTGGCGCAGGTCGTCCAGGCTCGCGAGGAGCTGCTCGCGGCCTGCGACGTCCAGGCCGGTGGCCGGCTCATCCAGCAGGAGCAGCCGCGGCTGCGCCAGCAGCGCCCGCGCGATCAGCGCCCTGCCGCGCTCGCCCTGGGACAGCACCTGCCATCGGGCGTCGGCGCGGGTGCCGAGGCCCATGAGCTCGGTCACCGCCAGGGCGCGGCACAGCTCGGCGGCGCTGGTCTCCCGCCGCTGGACGAGCTGAATGGTGCCGGTGATGCCGGTGAGCACCACCTCCCGCACCGTTCGCTGCGGGTCCACCCGGTGGTGCGGGCTGACGTGACCGATGCACGGCCTGAGGCGGAACACGTCCACTCGCCCGAGGCGGTGTCCGAGAAGGTAGACCTGCCCTCGCGTCGGGTACGCGTAGGTTGCCATGATCTGCAGCAGGGTGCTCTTGCCCGCCCCGTTCGGCCCGAGCAGAGCCCAGTGCTCGCCGGCCCGGATCGTCAGGCTCACCTGATCCAGCAGCAGCCTGTCGTCGCGGACCAGGTCCAGGCCGACCGCCTGGAACACGATGTCCGGATCGGTAGCGACGGCGGGGGCGGACATGTGCCCAGATCGTACCTGCCGGCAGCATCGGCCGCCTTGGCAGGCCGACGCCAGCGGCCTGCGGTCGCATGCCGGGCATTGGCGGGCAACCGGGCCACTCCGCCCTATCAGCCGGCCCGCCAGCCCGGCGAGACCGCGAGCCGGCAAGCATGCGCGGATCGCACGCGTACGAACGGTGACTGGTCCGCCGCCGCCCGCTATGCCGGGCAGGCGGCCGCAGCCGTGGCGGCCTGGCCCGCTTGCTGGCCGCTATGCGCCCTCGGCGGCGATGGTCATCCTGTTCCTGGTCCCCTACCTGGGCCTGTCGGCCGCGCTGCAGCCGCTGGCCCCGATCATCGCCGCCCAGCTGCACATGAGCCTCCAGACGATCGGCCTGGCCACGGGCCTCGCCAACGCCGGCTACGCCGTTGGCACGGTGCTGGCGGTGCAGTTTGCCCAGCTTCTGCCGCAACGGCGGCTGCTGATCGGGTACGCCAGCGGCCTGGTTATCGGCTCGGTGCTGGCGGCCGCCGCGACCGGCCCCGGCATGTTCATCGCCGGGCACGTGCTGCAGGGCCTGTGCACGAGCATGCTGCTGATCGCCGCCGCCCCGCCGCTGTTCCTCGGCTTCCCGGTGGCCAGGCTGCGCTGGACCGCGGTGATCTTGAACCTCTGCATCTTCGGCGCCGTGGCGGCCGGGCCGCTGGTCGGAGGGGCCCAGGCGTCGTTCAACGCGTGGCGGCCGCTGTTCTGGATCGTGGCCGGGATCGCCACAGCCGGCCTGCTGATGTCACTGCTGACCTTCCAGGACGCCCCGCCTGCCGACCCCAGCGCGCCGCGGGACGCGCTCGCCATCGGCCTGGCCGCGACCGGCTCGGTCGCCGCGTTCTGGGGCGTATCAGAGCTGCTCACCCACAGGTTCCTTGACCCCGTCGCGGTGATCCCGCTGCTGGCGGGGCTGGTCCTGATCGCTGCCCTGTGGGTCTACCAGTACCGCGCCAAGCGACCGCTGCTGACGGTACGCGCCCTGGCCAGCACGATCCCGGTGAGCGGGGTCATTGTCGCCGTCTGCGCGGCCGCGGCGGCGACCTCAGCGATCGCGCTGACCGCGGCCGTCCTCGCGCCGCGCTACTCGCCGCTGCACCTCGGCCTGCTGTTCGTACCCGAGCTCATCGCGGCCGTCATTACCGCGGTGGCATTCGGCGCGGTGTTCGGCAGGCGGCTGATCCACTACTTCGCTCTGACCGGGATGGCGTTCCTGACAGCGGGGATTCTCGTGCTTCGCAGTACCGTCCCGCCCGCCGAAACGCTCGCGCTGACCGGCTCGGGGCTGATCGGCGTCGGCATCGGCGCCTCCGTGACTCCGGCGCTGTTCCTGGCCGGTTTCTCGCTCCGCTCGGCCTCGATACAGCGCGTGTTCGCGATCCTGGAGCTCCTGCGCGCGGTGGCGGCGTTCCTGATCGTGCCCATCCTGCTGCACTTCGCCACGACGCTGACCGGCCTGCCGACCCGCGCGATGACCACCGCGCTGTGGATCTGCTTCGGCCTGGCGGCCGGCGGGGCCGTCGTCGGCGTTCTGCTCTACCTGCTCGGCCGAGTCTGGCCACCTGCTCCGGCGCTCGAACGGTGGATGGGCGGCCAGGAGCCAGCCTGGGACTCCCCGCCGCTGCTGGCTGTGCTGCGTACCGGCAAGGTAGGCCCGGCCCTCACCGCGACCGCGGCCGCCGCCGTCTCTGGCGTCGACACCGGCGGCCGGCTCGCCGCGTCGCTGGCAGCCCATCCGGGCCGGCGCCCGGTCCGCGGGCACGCCGACGGGACGGGCCCGGTGTTGCTTGCCTACGACGGCTCCGACCTCGCCAGGAGCGCCATCGCCGAGGCCGGCCAGCAGCTACCCGCCAGGCGCGACGCGGTTGTCCTCACGGTGTGGCGCACGTTCAGCGTCGGGTTCGTGCCAGAGGCCGGCGCACAGTTCGACGCCGCCTGCGCCGACGACGTCAGGCAGGCCGCCGAGCAGACCGCGGCGCGCGGCGCCGGGCTGGCCGAGTCGGCCGGGTTCCGGGCGGTGCCGCTGGCTGTCGAGGGAACACCGGCCTGGAAGACGGTCGTGGACGCGGCCGAGGAGCACGAGGCAAGCCTGATCGTCATCGGCTCCCACGGCCACGGCAGGCTCGGCGGCCGGATAGTCGACAGCGTTGCCGCCGACGTCGCCTCGCGCTCGCAGCGGCCGGTCCTGATCGTGCACGCCCGCGCCCAGCCGGATGGTCAGCCGCCGCAGGCAGGCTTAGGCCGCGGCGCCGTCGATGAGGGTGACCGTGTTGGCGCCGATGGCAGGGACGCGCGGGCCGGGCAGCACGATGCCGGTCAGGTTCAGCGGATCGGCGGCAGACAGGTGCGCGATCTCGCCGGTGTGCTGCTGCCTGCGGACGGACTTGAGCACGTCGACCGCGTCCGGATGGGCGTACTGCTCACCGCTGAAACCGGTGACGAATCGGCCGCCGCGGATCGTCTCCCTGGCCTCCATCCGGCGGAACGCCCACAGCACGTCGCGCCACGGCACGGCGAGTGCCTCCTTGGCTACCAGGTCACGGAAGACCACGCCCCAGCGAGCCGCGAGCTGCTGGGCGACCGCCTCGGCCAGCTCGTCCCGGTCGGCGCCGGCGACCGGCTGCGGCAGCAGCGACCAGCGGCCGGATGCGCCCGCGCTGGCCCGCAGGCCGCGGCGCAATCCGATGGTCGGGGCGTACCGCTCCGGGCTGCCGCGCCGCAGCAGCACCCGAACCGCGCGGAACCCGTCCGCGGTCACCAGTCCGCGGGCCACCGCGTCCCACAGCGCCTCGTCAACCTCGCTCGGCAGCCGGCCGGTCAGCGTGGCCAGGTCGGTCCGGAACAGCGCGCCGTGCGCCCGCAGCGCGTCCAGGACGTCCCTGGTCCGGCCGCTGGCAGGCTCAGCCGGGGTCAGGTCGCCGCGAGCCACCCGCAGCAGCCACGGCAGGTCGTCGCGGAGCGCCAGCGTGATCGGCGTGGCGCGGGATGGCGTCAGCCCGCTCCGCCGCGGCTGCGTGTCGGGGTCGGCGTCCCGCACTGACAGGCGTCCCCAGCACGCCTGCCCGGACATGCACAGCTCGTCCAGCCATTCCCGGCGGTAGCCCTCGACGCGGGCAGCGAGGACAGCACTCTCCCATGCCCCAGTGGCCAGCTCGAACCCTTGCAGCTGCTCGATGACCGACAGCAGGCCGAACCGGCCCTCCCGTCGGCTGCCCGGCGCCACGTGCTGCCAGCGCAGCAGGAATCGCATGAAATCTTGCGCGGTGACCGGTTCGACCTCCCGCCGACGGCGCTGCCGGGTGTAGGCGTGAATGCGCGACAGCAGCCGGCGCGAGCAGAATTCCTCCGCCCCGGCCGCCGGATTGAACCGGCCGCGGATCGCGAAGCCCGCCGCCTCAAGCGCCGCGAGGCCGCGGACGATCAGCCCCTCGGGCAGCCCGCACGCCGAGGCCAGCGCCGCTGCCGTCACCGGGCCGCGGCACTCCAGGTGGCCGCGCAGCGCGTCTGCCGCTGCGGTCTCCTCGTCGGGAGGCTCGGCCGGGTCCGGGCATGCGGAGGGGGGAACGGGGCTGGCTCGGGGAAGCAGCGCTCGCACCGCTGGCAGCCGTTCGACCGCGGCCCACAGCGGCCCGTCGTCCCCGGCCACCTCGACCGCGCGCCGCCCCGCGACGAGCTCGTCGAACCACGGCTGCCAGGCGTCCGCCGGCCGCATCACAACCAGGCTGAGCAGCAGGTCGTGCAGCTCGTGCCGGTCCCGCGGGTCTGGCCGGACCTGCTCGGCGACGCGCTCGATCGCGGCCGGATCCAGCCTGCCGAGCTCGTGCGGCTCGACGGGCAGGCCGCGCCGCAGCGGCACGGCGCGGCTGCGCCGCTCTTCCAGCGGCGCGTCGTCCAGGTAGGTGAACGGCCGGCCGTTGAGGATCTCGTGCGCGAGCACCGACGGCTCGGTGGTGTCCCGCACGACGACCGTGACCCGCCCCGACTCGATGCCGGCGACCAGGTCCTTCAGGCCATCGATGTCCATGGCGTCGTGCAGGCAGTCCTGCAGCGTCTGCCGGACGAGCAGGTGGTCGGGGATCTCGAGCGGGCCGGGCGCGACGTTCTCCTGGCAGGCCGCCAGCGTCGGGAACACCGCCGCCATCAGATCGTCCGCCTCCATGCGCTGAATGGCCGGCGGGTTCTTCCGGCCGCCGCGCCAGCGCAGCACAGCGAGCGAGGTGTTGAGGTTCCACCGCCACCGGGCCGCGAACATCGGCGAGGTGAGCACGGCCTGGCGGACAACCTCCTCGACCGTGCCGGACGCCAGGAACTTCGGCACCCGGTCCAGCGGGAAGCTGTGCTGCGGCCCGAGTGAGAGCAGGATCGCGTCGTCGCTCGCCGCCGCCTGCAGTTCGAAGTCGAAGGTCACGCAGAATCGCTTGCGCAGGGCCAGCCCGAGCGCCCGGTTCAGCCGCGCGCCATACGGCGAGTGCCCGACAAGCTGCATGCCGCCCGCCTCGTCGAAGAACCGCTCAAGCACGATGGTGTCCATCGTGGGCAGCACGCCAAGCTGGGCCAGCGCGGCACGCAGGTACGCTGCGATCGTCTCCGCCGCGGCATCGCCGATCCCGCACTCAGCCGCAAGCCAGCGCGCTGCCACGGGCGCACCGCCCGCCGCCAGCTGCTCGGCGACGCCGGACCGGAGCGCGCAGACCTCCTCGGACAGCTCCACGGTCCGGCCGGGTGCCTCGCCGAGCCAGAACGGCACAGACGGCGGCGCGCCCTGGGC